>CAIYYV010000198.1 GCA_903930425.1 Akkermansiaceae bacterium
GGGTTTGTGGATGAGGTTTTTCGATTGTGCCGGGACCGGTTTGGGGAGAAACGGAAGGACGGTGCGCGGAAGTGGCGCGGGAACGGGGCCGTCGCAGCCGGCACGCTCTGGAGTATCCGGGATTTGAAAAAGGGGCTCGGGTGAGGTTGATTTTCAACGAATGACTTTGGCATCATTATTCAGAGTTGATTTAACTTGGAATTGATGTACTGACGAGAAGTTCATTTATGGCCCGGTTTCATCGAGAGACGTCTGGAGCAATGCGGATCCAGTTAGAGGATGCGCTCAAGCATTTGTTGGATTCCGATGAAGCCGAACGAGGAGCCACCGTGGAAAGTTTGGCGGGGGCTTTGTCATGGAAACGCCGCCGTGCCGCGGAGGTTTTTGGACATTTGCGTGCGCGCGGCCTCGCGATCACGCTTGGAGACGCGCATCATTTGTCCGAGGATGGACGTGCCTACGCATTACAAGTGGCTCGTACCCACCGGCTTTACGAAACTTGGCTAGCACGTGAGACGAGCACCCCGGCGGATCAATGGCATCGCGAAGCCCACAAGGCCGAACACCACATAAAAGCCGCCGACGTCGATGCCTTGGCCGATCGTTTGAGCAATCCTCGGTTCGATCCTCACGGTGATCCAATTCCAACGCGCGAGGGCCATTTGCCAAAGCGTCTGTACACCTCACTCGCTTCGTGGCCGGACCAGTTCCCCGCGTGCATCGCACACATGGAAGATGAACCCGCCATTCTTTTCCGTCAGGCTGAAGTGCTTGGTCTCGCTCCAGGCACGCGTCTTGACGAGTTTCGCCAATTGGATGATGGTTCAATCTCGGCTTTGTTAGAAGGTCGACCTATCGTGATTCCGGCAGCGATTGTGCCGTTGATTCATGTGGTCGAGCCCGACGAGGAAGACAATCCGCCGCAGGGTTTGGGTCGTTTATCCGATCTTCCCGTGGGTGGAGAAGCGCTGGTTTACGCGCTGGCCCCCTCGTGCATCGGGCAGGAGCGCAGACGGTTACTCGATCTCGGTGTGGTACCAGGCACACGCATTCATTGTGAATTTTCCAGCCCCTTCGGCAGTCCACGCAGTTATGATATTCGCGGGGCGCTTATTGCGCTTCGTGACTATCAGGCGGAGCGAATTTTGATTCACACCACCGATCTGCCAAGGCAGTCGACAGGATGAACCCCGCAGGCATCCATGATGCGGGCGCTGCCTGCGTGACCTGTCTATCGCGTCACAGTCAGCTGCGGAAGCTTGGACTTCGTGTTGACGCGAGTGATCATGTCATTGCGCTGGCAGGAAACCCTAACACCGGGAAAACCACAGTATTCAATGCGCTCACTGGGTTACGGATGCATACGGGTAATTGGCCAGGGAAAACCATCAGCCGTGCTGAGGGTGGATTTTCTTATGATGGGATGCGCTACAAAATGGTGGATTTGCCAGGCACTTATTCGTTGTTATCAGCCTCGCCAGACGAGGATGTGGCGAGAACATTTTTGTTATTCGGTCAGCCAGATGTGACGGTGATTGTGGTGGATGCCACA
>CAIYYV010000199.1 GCA_903930425.1 Akkermansiaceae bacterium
GCGTTCTCACGAACGCGCCTACGAGCATGGCACGTCCCATCGTCTGCACCGAACCACCGAACCACCGAACCACCGAAACACCGAAACACCGAAACACCGAAACACCGAAACACCGAAACACCGAACCACCGAACCACCGAACCACCGAACCACCGAACCACCGAACCACCGGATTCTCGGTTGCAATTGGCGCGGTAACCGTCCATGCTCGTCGCGATTTCCAACAGCAACATATGAAAAAGGTATTCCTGGCAGTGGATTTGGGCGCGGGCAGCGGACGGGTGATCGCCGCCAAGACGGATTTCACCAAGATCTATCTGGAAGAAGTGCATCGCTTCGAGAACCCGGGCACGGATCTTCCCGGCGGTTCGTTTTGGAACGCCATCGGCTTGTACCGGGATATCCTGGAAGGCTTGCAGCGCGCCGTCGAACGCTACGGCGAGCGCATCGTCTCCATCGGCATCGATACCTGGGGCTGCGACTTCGGCCTGCTGGATGGCCGCGGAGAATTGTTAGGCATGCCGCACCAGTACCGCGATCCGCGGTTTGAAGGCATGGCGGAGGTGATGCACGGCCTGCTGCCGGAGGCCCAAATCTTCCAACACACCGGCATCCAGACGAATTTTTACAACTCGGCGCTGCACCTGCTCGCGGAGGCCCGTAACCACAGCCCGGCTCTGGGCAATGCCAGCCGCTTGTTGTTCATGCCGGATTTGCTTGCCTATTGGCTGACCGGCAAACAGGCGGTGGAACGCACCATCGCGTCGACCTCACAGTTGCTAGACCCGCGCACCGGCGATTGGGCATGGGAGGTGATAGCGGCGCTGGGCCTGCCGAAACAAATCTTCGGTGAGGTGGTGGCACCCGGCACGGTGCTGGGGCCGGTGCGGGATGAAGTGGCGTCATTTATCGGAGCGGCGGGGATCCCGGTGCTGGCCACGGCCTGCCACGACACCGCTTCCGCCGTGGCCGGCATCCCCATGAGCGGCGACGACAACCTGTGGCTGTCATCGGGTACCTGGTCGATCATGGGCATCGAGGCGCCACAGGCGATCACCGACGAGCAGGCGTTCGCCCTCGGCTTCTGCAATGAATTGGGCGTGGCCGGCAGCGTCCGGTTTTTGAAAAACATCAGCGGCCAATGGCTCGTCCAGGAATGCAAACGGCAGTGGGCACTCGACGGCGATGACCTCGACTACGCCGGCATCGACGAACTCGCCAAAGAAGCGGATCCCTTCACCGCCTTCATCGACCCGGATGATCCATCGTTCGCCAGCCCCGGCGGCATGCCGGAGAAAATCCGCGCCTACTGCCAACGCACCGGCCAATCCGTCCCCACCAAAAAAGGCACCATCCTGCGCGTCGCCACCGAGTCGCTGGCGCTCAAATACCGCGTCGTGTACGAACGACTCTGCACTCTAACCGGCCGGCGCTTCGCCCGCCTGCACGCCGGCGGTGGCGGCATCAAAAACGAATTGCTCAGCCAGGCCACGGCGAACGCGCTGGGCATCGAGGTGATTGCCGGGCCGGTGGAAGCGACGTCCTGCGGCAATGTCATCACGCAAATGATCGGCACCGGTTATCTGCCGGACTACCAGGCTGGCCGCGAGTTGATCCGCAACTCGTTTGATTTCCGCACCTACACACCTAACAACATCCGCGCCTGGGAGGCCGCCTACGCCAGATTCAAGGGCGTGCTGGGGTTGAGCGAGTGATGCGGTGCATTACCCAAGAAGACTAATACGAACATTGAACATCGAACATCGAACATTGAACATCGAACAGAAGAGGTGAAAGCAACAGACTGAAGGACTCACCTTTCTCTCTTTTGTTCAACGTTCGATGTTCAATGTTGGATGTTCGATGTTCGCATTTACTCCTCATTGACCCCCTTCGCTCAGCCGCTCTTGTAACGCCTCCGCCCGTGCTGCTCCGCCCCGCAGCGGACAAGTCCGCCCTGCCCCAAAGCGGTGACAAGTCACCGCACTCAATAAAAGAGGCGGGCTTGCGCCCGCCTCTTTGGTTAGAAACAAAATCCTCTCTATCCTTCCACCATTAACGGCGGCGACGAAGAAGACCCAGCGCACCAAGCGCTCCCAGAAGTGCCGTCGAGGTCTCGGGGATGATGGCCGTCGCCAAGAACTGCGACTCTGACAGAGAGCCACCGAGATTTCCTCCACCAGAAGTATTTGCCCCGATTAAGAGATCACTCCCGTCAGCGGGTACAACCATCGCGTTTGTTCCAGATCCCGCATCCGCCAGTAGTGTGTTAATACCACCGACTTCACCAGAGCCTTGTCCCACCTGGTACGATCCAGGCGCAGTGTATGTAACCCCCGGAAACCAATAAAAGCCGATAGCCCTACCAGCCGTCAAGGCTAAACCAGGAGCTGCGTTTGCGGTAGAGCCAAGTGTGCCCAAATCTGCAGCACCATTGAACGCCCCCATAGCGAAAACAGTATCGTTAGCTAGAACAGCACCGATGCTGAGTGTTGAATACCAGAAGGGAGATTGCAGAGAGACGGAAATTCCAGAATTCACTGCAAGCTGCGGGAGAGCGCTGTCGCCGTTCGTATCCACAATCATAACCCACAGAGTCCCATCCGGGACAGGAGCTCCGCCAGAATTGGTACTGACACCGAATTGGGTGGTCAAAGAGACCGTAGCAAACGCAGCACTTGAGCTAAGTGCTAGTAGGCCTAATACTATCTTATTTACTTTCATAGTTCGTTTTTATTTTGTTGGTTTGTTGTATTCCTTGATATTA
>CAIYYV010000200.1 GCA_903930425.1 Akkermansiaceae bacterium
CGAACCCGGAAGTGAAACGCCGCAGCGCCGATGGTAGTGGGACGATAGGTCCTGTGAGAGTAGGTCGTCGCCAGGTTATTGCCCGGCTCCAGCATCCGCTGGGGCCGGGCTCTTTTTTTGGGGGGTTATGTAGGCTGATAGGTGGCGCAATGGGCTGCGCCTATGGATCGTTTGACTGCCTCGCGTTTTAACCGGAGTTCGCGCCATTCATTGACAAGGCGGCTGGCCTCGATCAGGCCGCAACCTGCGGGAATGTTCAGTTGGTTTTCATTCCACCAGACGCCGCGAATGGCGACGAGGGCGTCGAATCGTCCGTCATCCCAAAGTCCGAAGGGGGCGCCGAACTCGGGTGGGCAGCCGAGCCGCCGCCGCCATTCTAACAATTGATCGAGAGTGCCTGCGGTTCGGGGCAAGGGGCCGAGCGCCGGGGTGGGGTGGAGTCTTTGCAGTAATTCCAGAGGAGTCATGGGTGTGTCCAAGTCCACGTGGATGAGGGTGAGGAAATGCACGATGGATCCGAGGTCGAGGATTTCCCGGGCACGCCGCTCGAGGCGTCCCAAGCTCAGGAATTTTGAAACCAGCGATTGGGCAACGTATTCATGTTCGCGGATTTCTTTTGCATCGACTGCGAACACCTCTCGGTCCTCGCGGCGTGCCGTGCCGGCGAGTGCCATGGATTCGAGCCGCCTGTCATCGAGTGAAAACAACAATTCCGGGCTGGCACCGGCAAATCCGGATCGTGCCTGCATCCATCCATACGATTGGAGAGGGGTTTGTTGACGGCACATTGCGGCGCGGATGGCGGGGCCTGGGGCTGTCGTGGCCGTGCCGGTTTCCGTGACGACTGGCACGGTTTTTTCAAAAATCCCCGCATGAATGGACGACATCACTTCTTGAAAAACGGTGGCAAAGGGGGCTGGATCTAACGGGTCCCATTGGCAATCGAGCGATGGAGCGCCTGTAAAGCGAGTGGTGAATTCCGCCGCGCTCAGGCGCTCCACGCGGTGAGGGATTTTCCAAGGGGAGTCGTCTTGAAGGGCGAAGTCCTGCACGTAAAATGCGACACCGGTGAGCGGGACTTGGGCGCGGGCTTCAAACGGCCCATGACCGATGAGAACGCTGCCGTCCCTCCGTGCCAGCCATGCCAATGATTCCTGCGCGCTTGCCATGATGATCTGAGTGGACGGACCATGCGTGGCGTTTTTGTTGCAGGCAAGCGCGATCCGGCATGGTCATTTGGGGGGCGCAATCAAGCGTTCGTGTTTTTATGATGCCCCTGGCTTTGTTTTATGAAAAAACACTTCCTTGATGCGTCGGGCCTCCGTAGCGTGGACGCATGAATCTTGCATCACTTGAGCGACGATTGGAACGGATCCGCAGCACGCGCCCCGATGACGAGGGGCTCGCCAACGAGGCAGTGGAACTTGCTGCGGAATGGCTCGCATTGGCGTGTCAAGGCATGCGTCATGAGGAACGCACCCAATCGGCGCAACTCGCACGCATGATGCATGATCCTTCGGGCAAGGCCCTCACCTTTGCTTTGGCCGATCAGGTGTTTCGTCCGCCCACGGCGAAGCGTTCGGCTTCGCGTTTTCGTTCGCTCATCGAGGATTACGGGGTGCCCGAATACCTTCCGGCACTGGAACGCGCGGGTATGAAAATGGGTGCCCTCGCCTCGGCGGTGGCTCCGGGTCTGGTGATGCCGTTGGTCACTGCCAAGCTGCGCAGCGAGAGTGATTCGGTGATCCTGCCGGGTGAGGACGTACGCCTGCGCCCGCATTTGGAATCGCGCCGCAAGGCCGGCATGAAAATGAACCTCAACCAACTCGGTGAGGCGATCCTCGGCGAGGATGAGGCAGAACGCCGCATGTCCGCGGTGCTCGCCCGGATCGCCAGTCCGGATTGCGATTATCTATCCGTTAAAATTTCGGCGATTTTCAGTCAAATCCATCTGCTCGCCCATGTGGAAACGTTAGAGAAACTCAAACAACGCCTCCGCCGTTTGTATCGCGCCGCCATCTCTCATCCGGTGCCAGACGGCCGCGGCGGCACCCGGCCGAAATTCATCAATCTCGACATGGAGGAATACCGTGACCTCGCCCTGACTCGTGACGTGTTTGTCGAGGTGCTGGACGAACCGGAGTTTCTGCATCTCGAGGCGGGCATCGTGCTTCAGGCGTATTTGCCGGATGCCTGGCCCGTCCAACAACAACTCAACGCCTGGGCCAAGGGGCGCGTCGCGCGCCATGGCGCGGGCATCAAAATCCGCATCGTCAAGGGAGCCAATCTCGCCATGGAAAAAGTGGACGCGGAGTTGCACGACTGGCCGCAGGCTCCCTATCCGACCAAGGAAGAAGTGGACGCGAATTTCAAGCGCATGCTCCATGAGGGGTGCCAACCGGAAAACGCGCGGTTTGTTAGAATCGGTCTAGCCAGCCACAACTTGTTTGATCTTGCCTATGCCATTTTGTTGCGCACTCGCGAGGGTGTGGAAGAACGCGTCGATTTTGAAATGTTAGAAGGCATGGCGAATCACCAGGCGCGCGTCGTCAATGATGCGGCCGGCGGCTTGCTGCTTTACGCGCCGGTGGTCAGCCGCGATGATTTTCACAGTGCGATTGCCTATCTGGTGCGGCGCCTGGATGAAAACACCTCGGAAGAAAATTTCCTGCACGATCTTTTCGGAATGACCCCGGGCGATGCGTCGTGGATTTTACAACGGGACCGGTTTCTCCGGGCCTGCGCCCGAAAAGATTCGGTGATGGCCGGGCCGCGCCGCACTCAAAACCGCGCCACTGAATCCTCCCAACCGCTGCCCGCCGGCACCCCGTTTCACAACGCGGCGGACACCGATTGGGCACTGCCCCAAAATGTCGCGTGGATCCGCGCCAAAGTGGAGGCCCTGCGCTCGGCCGCTCCTGTGAAAGTGCCCCTTTGCCTCGCCGGTCGCGAGGAGTCCGGCGAGTCTGAAGCCATCGGGCGCGATCCGTCGCGGCCAGGCGTCGCTGCCTATCATTACGCGCTCGCCGGAGCGAATCATGTGGAGCGCGCCTTGCAGGCAGCGGTCGACGCACGTGCCGGTTGGCAGGCGCTCGGTTTTCCTGGACGCGCCGCCTTGTTGCGCAAAGCCGCCGCTTCACTCGCCCACCATCGCGGTGACATCGTGGCCACCATGGTGTTAGATGGTGACAAGGCGGTGACGGAGGGCGATGTCGAGGTTTCGGAAGCTATCGACTTCGCGAACTACTATGCCGATGGATTTTCCGATCCGGCATTTTCCGATGGAGTGGCATTCACACCGCTGGGCACGGTGGTCGTCACTCCGCCATGGAATTTTCCGTTCGCCATTCCCTGCGGCGGCGTGTTGGCCGCACTCATGGCTGGCAACACCGTGATCCTCAAATCCGCGTCCGCCACCACCCTGACTGGATGGGTGCTCGCCAATTGCCTCTGGAACGCCGGCATTCCGCGCGATGTGCTCCAATTCATCGCTTGTCCCGGCACCGTCGGTCGCAAATTGCTCAGCGATGATCGCGTGGGCGGAGTGATTCTAACAGGTGGGTGGGACACCGCGCACATGTTCCTCGGTTGGCGGCCATCCCTGCGACTTTTTGCGGAAACCAGCGGGAAAAATGCGCTCATCATCACTGCCACCGCCGATCCCGACCAAGCGGTGAAAGACCTGGTGAAAAGTGCATTTGGCCACTCGGGCCAAAAATGTTCCGCCGCCTCGTTGGCCATCGTGGAAGCCGAGGTCTATGACAATCCCTCATTCCTCCGCCAATTGCGCGATGCCGCCGCTTCGCTCGCCGTCGGCAGTCCATGGCAATACGACAGCATCGTCACCCCCACCGTCGTCGAACCCGGCGAGGCGCTCAAACGCGGACTCACCCAGCTCGATGCCGGTGAAACATGGTTGTTAGAACCCCGGATGCTTGAAGACAACCCGAGCCTCTGGTCGCCGGGAATCCGGTTAGGGGTCACACCCGAAAGCTGGTATCGCGACACCGAGTGCTTCGGGCCGGTGCTGGGCGTGATGCGCGCGGAAAACTTGCAGGACGCCATCCGCATTCAAAACGCCTCGCTTTTCGGCCTCACCGGCGGCATTCACTCGCTTGATCCTGCGGAGATCGACGAGTGGAGAGACACGGTGGAAGTGGGCAATGCGTATATCAACAGGCCGATCACCGGCGCGATTGTCCGTCGCCAGCCGTTTGGAGGATGGAAAAACTCCTCGTTCGGCCCAGGTGCCAAGGCCGGCGGCCCTAACTACTGTGCGCTTTTCGGCACATGGAAAAATTCCGCGTTGCCACAAGTCACGGCCACGGTCACCGGTCAGGCCGCGTCATTATTGGAAAAACTATGCGCGGCGCTTCCATTCGATTCGGCCACCCTGCGTGCTGCGGCGGGCAGTGACGCGTCGGCCTGGCAGCGTGAATTCGGCGTCGATCACGATCCCAGCCAATTGATATGTGAGTCGAACATTTTCCGCTACAGGCCGTTTGCCTCGTGTCTCGTGAGGGGCGGCGGCGAAATGAGCGACGCGGAGTTGGCCCGCATTCTGTTAGCTGCAAGCGCCGCCGGCGTGAAACCGGAAATTTCTATCAGCGAAGCCCGGCCATTCCTGAACAGTTGCGGCGTGCTTCCCGTCATCGAGGATGATGCGGCATTCATGCGGCGATTGGTGGCGGAGAAGGGCGCGTGGAAAGGCGTGCGCGCCCCAGGTGCCTCGGCGGCACTTAAAGCCGCCGCCACTGAGGCCGGCGTCCGCTTGGTCGATCACCCGGTACTGTGGAATGGACGCCTCGAAATGCTCTGGTTGCTCCGCGAGCAATCGGTGAGCGAAACCTTGCACCGCTACGGCACGATTCAACTCACCCCGGAACAACTCGGCCGATGAGTCATGCGTGACCCTTGATCTGCGCTCTCTTTGAGTTCCGTTGGCTGATTTTGTGTCTAAGTCTTGCATCTGCCGTCTCACCTGCTGGAATGCCGCCAATCCCCGCCCTTCAGATATGCGCGTTCTTCTCAGCACTTGCAGTTACCAAGACACCCCAGGCCCCCATCACGAGTTGATGGCCGCCCAAGGTTGGGACATCGTCCGCGAACGCGGCCCCCTTCCCGAGGCCCGTATGTTAGAACTCGCCGGAGATTTTGACGCCTTCCTCTGTGGTGACGATGCCATCACCCGCGCCGTGTTGATGAAATCCCTGCCTCGGCTCAGGATCATTTCAAAATATGGCATCGGCCTCGATAAAATCGACGTCCCCGCTACCCAGGAGTTCAAGATCCCGGTGCTGTTCACTCCCGGCGTGAATCACATGACGGTTGCCGAGCACACCTTCGGTTTGTTGTTAGGTCTTTCCAAACACATCGTCACCACCGCGGCCGCCGCCCGCCGCGGCGAATGGCTCCGGCTCACCGGCCATGAGATTTTCGAGAAAACCCTCGGCATCGTCGGGCTTGGCCGCATCGGAAAGGAAGTCGCCATTCGCGCCCGCGCCTTCGGCATGCAGGTGCTTGCCTTCGATCCCTACTGGGATGAGGCGTTCGCCGCCCAATACCAGATCGCTCGCTGCGCCACTATGGATGAAGTGCTCGTGCAGTCCGATGTCGTGTCCCTCCATTGTTTTCTATCCGCCGAAACCCGCGGCATGATTTGCCGCGAAAAAATTGCCACCATGAAAGACCGTGTGGTCATCCTCAACTGCGCCCGTGGCGAAATCGTCGAGTCCGCCGACATGGCGGAGGCTCTGATCTCCGGCAAGGTCGGTGGCTATGGCGCGGATGTGTTAGATGAGGAACCGCCGCCAGCCAATCACCCGCTGCTCACCGCGCCGAACTGTGTGATCACGCCGCACATCGGCTCGCGCACTTACGAAAGTGTGCCGCGCCAGGCCATGAAATCGCTCACCAACCTGATTCACGCGCTTCAAGGCGAGGGTGAATGCAACTGTGCTAACGGGGTGCTGTAAAGTCAGTTCCCCATTTTTTCAAACCCATCCATGTTCAACGCAGTCACCCGCTATTTTTCCGAGTTCCGGATCCTCAAAAGTGCCTCCAAGGATTTCTGGCTGACCAATGCGATCCAGTTTTTCGACGGGCTGGCGTATTTCTCGATGATCACGGTGCTGGCACTCTATCTCACCACCAATTGCGGATTCAACGACATGGATTCGGGGGTTTGGGTCGGCATTTACACGCTCTATATCACCGCCTTCATGTTTGCCGTCGGGTCGATTTGCGACGTGATCGGCATTAAAAAATCGTTTTATATCGGCATCGGGTTGTTAGCCGTCGCCCGGCTCGGCATGGGCCTCAGCCCGGAATGGCTCCGCGGCGCGAACCTGCAACTCACCGCCAAAGGCTTCATCATCATCATGGCGCTCGGCACGGCCTTCATGTCGCCCGTGACGATGACTTCGCTGCGGCGCTTCACCAGTGCGACCACCCGCGCCACCGGATTCAACGTCTACTATCTGCTCATGAATGTCGGTGCCATCCTTGCCAACGCGCTCGTCGTGGACGGATTTCGCAACGGTTTCCCCGCCATCGCCAAACGCCTCGGTGCCCTCCACCTGCCTCAGGGCGCGCTCGATTTCATCGGCAATGGATTCGGCGAGGTGAAAGGAAACCTCGCGATTTTTGATTTTGGTTTCGTCATGGCGATCGGCGCACTGATTTGCGTCATCTTGTTGCGTGAGACGAACTATGCCGAACCGAGCGAGCGCTTGGAAGAAGCCCATGACGCGAAGAGGCCGCTGTCCATCTTCATGGAGGTCTGGAAAGAAAAGGCGTTCCAAAAATTGTTGTTGTTCTTGGCGCTGACCATCGGCGTGCGTCTGGTTTTCACGCACCAATTTTTGGTGATGCCGAAGTATTACACTCGTGTGCTTTACAGTGATTTTGAGTTGGGTTTGGCGAACTCGATCAATCCCTGCATCATCGTGATCGGATTGATTGTGCTCATCCCGGTGATCAATCGCTTCACCACCGTGAGGCTCATCATTATCGGCATGGCAGTGTCCGCCGCCTCGTTGGTCATCATGGCTGTGCCACTCCATTGGATTCTCACAATCCCATTCATCCACAATGTGACGCAGGCTTATCTGTTTATCATTCTGAGCCAAATCCTCGTTTTTGCCTTCGGCGAGTTGATTTTTATGCCGCGCTTCACCGAATACATCGCCTCGGTTTCGCCGCCCGACAAGGTTTCCTCTTATATGGCACTTTCCGCGCTGCCGACATTCATTTCAAAACCCATCAATGGATTTGTCAGCGGAATTCTCATCTCGCGCTATTGTTATGACGGGATCCGCCCCAAAATTGAAACCGGCAATATCAGCTACAACCAATCCCCAGAGTTCATGTGGATGATCTATCTGATCCTCGCGGTCATGAGCCCGATCGCCGTGATCGCCCTGAAGAATTTTCTCACCCAACAAAAACCCGAAGCCGTGGCCGCCACCATTGAAGAAGGATCCGCGTCATGAATAAAGCCCTTTGGATTCTGATAGATGCCGTGATCCTCTTCGCGGTTTCCACGTTCTTCGTGCTGGTCGCCAATCTGGCGTTCTCTGGCTTGAAAGGGAAAACTCCCAAGGATGACCCAATTGTCACCGCCATCACCCAGGGCAATATGAAGGAACTCGAGGCGGCCGCCATGGAAGGCGGCAAAGTCGCCGCACTGTTAGATGCGCAAGGACGCACCGCATTGATGCGCGCCGCTTATGTCAATCTCTCCGGGGACACTTTGCTCGCGGCTGCCGATGAAAAACGTGCTGCGATGATTCCGTTGTTGCTGGAGCACGCCGCCCCGCTCGACCAACAGGACCACGACGGATGGTCGGCCTTGATGTGGGCTTCGTGGAGCGGCCTGCCCAAAGTGGTGGAACAATTGTTAGCCAAGGGCGCGCTGCACACCCTGTCAGATGCCCAAGGCCACACCGCCCTGATGCTCGCCGCCCGGCGAGGCAACACGCGCATTGTCCAGCGTCTCATCGACTGCGGCGCAGACCCCGCCAGTACCACACGCACGGGAACCACCGCCCGCAACCTCGCCCAAACCGGCCTGCTCGAATACCCTGACAAGCAGGCGTCCTATCAGGAAATCCTCCGCCTGCTGGCGGAAAAGTGACTGCCAAGCGCGCACCGACGGTCCTTTGACGAATCGGAAAATCGCCACAGTCGCGGAGATGTCTTAACATAAACACCCGAAAAACGCGTTTTTTTCTTCAGGAACCGGAAGTGAGCGAGTACTACTTAATGGTTAATCACGGAGTGAGACCGTAAAATCCGTGGCTCAGAACGTCCAAAACCCAAATCCAAAAACTCCCGTTTCCATGAAAATCCGCCTGTTTCCCATCCGATCTTTTCCCAGACTAACAGTTAAGTTGTTAGGGTTTTGTGCCGCTGCCGCTGCCATGGCCATCGCCGCCACGGCCACAGCTGCCGTGACCGA
>CAIYYV010000201.1 GCA_903930425.1 Akkermansiaceae bacterium
CCAGGATGAAGGGGCGGAGGCTCATGGGGGAAATGCGGTGGGGGGGATGATGGGGTGGGTGGCAGGTTGCGGGTGTATGCGGCGGCGATTTGAAGGAAGCCACATCAGGATGAGGTGGAGGAAAAAGCAGGAGTTAGAAATGAGGATCAAGGCCCAGGCAAAGGTAGAGGCTGCGGCATAGGGGACGGCTGTGCAAGCGGTGTGCAGCCAATTTTGCAGCCAGTTTTGTTGGTGGATTCCGTATTCCATTCCGCCGATCAAAGTGACGAGGCCGATCGTGGCGACGCCATAGACCGAGAAGAGAAAGTGGATGTGAATGAGTCGGGGGAAGGGCCAGATGCGGCCGGTGATTTCCGGCACGATGAAGTAAATGGCGCCTAACAGGATAAGGCTGAAAACCCCGTAGAGCGCAAGAGATGAAAAGCCGTATGTGGACAATGAGAATTGCGTGAGCGGCAAGGTGGAATCCGGCAGGTTCATGAAAACCGAAGCGACCGAGAACAGCATCAAGGTGACGATTCCGGCTCTGCAGAAACGCAGTGAGGGATGGGTGGCGGGCGAGTCGTCCCCAGAGTGGATCGTTCGAAACAGTTGGGTGGACGCCGCGCAAAACGGAATGAACAACAAAGCGGTCGCGGCCGCCCCGATCGAGGGAAGAAAATACGGGAGGGGCACGCCTGCGAGGCGTTGCATGCCCGCCCAAGGTGCGATGAGGGCGAGCGACCAGAACCCGAGTTTGGCAAGCGCGGTATTTTCGAGTGGCCGTCCTGAAATCTGATAGGCGAGATCATAGGCGGCACCCAATGCTACCGGCATGAAAAACAAGAAGACCAGTGCAGATTGATACCAGGTATTGATGCCAGCAGCCATCACCGGATGTCCTGTGAGGACATGCAACAGCGTGTTGGCGGTGAGAAAGATCCATGGGAACCAGATCATTGCCCCGAGGACATACCATGATGCGATGGGGGCGGGACGATTCAAGCGGACGCGGAACTGGACGAAGGATCCGATGACGATGGTGACATAGCTGATCAGCAGGACCGGCCAGATGAATGAGGGGAACTCCATCCACGGCATGCCAGTGCCATTGCCTGATAGAATTGCCGTGATTCCAAACACCACTCCGAGATTCCATAGATGGCCCGCAACGAGAATGGCCGTGACCGTGCTGCATTTCTTTTGGGAATGCCGGGCCATGATCCAGAGGATCACGGCAAAGGCGGCTTGCATGCCCCATCCATAAACGAGTGCGTTGAGGTGGGCGGGGAAAACCCGGCCGTAGCTGAGCCATGCGCAGTTGGTTAGAAAATCCGGGTTGTGGGTTTTCGTGGAAGCGATCAGGGCAAGCACGAGGGAAAACGCGAGCCAGGCAATTCCGGATGTGAGAAAAAACATCACGGGATGACGCAGCGAGTGCTGGGTTTCCGTGCGCATGAGCGGGGGCGAATCCGTCGACTTGGGGGTGCAGGAAATCATCGGCTTTGTAATGGATGATTGAAAAAAATTTCAGTGACGACGCGGCTTTTTCGCGGGGGTGGACGGCGGGTGCTTGGAAGTGCGTGCGGCGGGTGCAGTGCGTGCGGCGGGTGCAGTGAGTGCGGCGGGCGCGATGGCTTCGGCGGGCGCGATGGCTTCGGCGGGCGCGATGGGTGCGATGGGTGCGATGGGTGCGATGGGTGCGATGGGTGCGATGGGTTCGGCGGGTGCGGCATTCGATGGACGACGCGCGAGGATTTCGGCGGTCGGCGACCCCGGGACGACTTGCTCCGGTTTTTTTACCGCCACCGGTTTGAAGGTTGCGAGGGATTCGGCGACTGTGGGCATGGCCCGGAGAATGGATTCTTGCGTGAGGGTGGCGGCTTGGGCTGTCTCGAATTTTGTCTTGGTTTGGTAGCGGGTGATGCCTGCGATCTCCTCAGGGGACTGGGCGGGTTGGCGGTAGAAAAACGCGATGACCGCGAGGAGCAGCGTGAAGATCAAGAAGGTGCCGATGCCCCAACAGAATGTTTTGAAGCGGAGGATTGGATTGTCGTGTGACGGGTCCATCGGCGGGAGGATTCAGTTAGAAAAATTGGAGGATTCGAGGATTCTTGGATCGCGGTTCGGGTAGAGCGAGTGTTGGCCGAGAGCCCTGAGCAGGAAAAAAAGAAAGGCGGCACCGACGGTGACAAAGGCGAGAACATCACCCCAGAACGCCCATGGGATCGAGGTCTGGATATCGCCGAAAACATCCGGCTTGATATTGCCGAGCGAAATGCCGCGTACGGGGATGGTGATCAGATAATGGTCGAGCACGTGCATGCATAGCATATATCCCGCAAGAATTGACAGGGCCTTCGAGCTTCTTTTCATCCATGCTTGGAGCAGGATCACGAATGGCACCACGAAGTGTCCAATGATCAGCGTGATCATCGCGGTGTTCCAGTGTCCGGTGTTGCGGATGAGGAAATACGAGGTTTCCTCAGTGATGTTGGCATACCAGATGAGAAATGCCTGCGAGAACGAGATGTAAGCCCAGAAGATGGTGAAGGCGAGCAGTAGTTTTCCCATGATATGGAAATGCTCGTCAGACGTGACATGTTTGAGGTGCCCGAGGCTCTTCAGCCACGCGCAGACGAGAATGATCACCGCCATCGAATTGAGCGCCGACCCTCCAAATAAGTAAACTCCCCACATGGTCGAAAACCACTTGTAATCCATCCCTAACAAAAAATCATAGCCGGTGAATGTGACGGTCAGCGCAAAGAGGATGAGCGTGTAAGTTGAGTGGAATCTGGCCTTGAGCAATCGCGCGGTTCCGGGCAGTGGGTCGGTGTCCTGGGCGACTGAAAGTCTGCGCAGGCCGATGATGACAAGGCTGAGTGAAAATCCCCAGAAGATGACGCGTGCATACCAGAAGGGAAGATTCATGAAGCCATACTTATGATCCAGCAGGCTGTTTTGGTGTTGCAAAAATTCCTGCACATTGCCGGTGGCGGCGCGTTGGAGATTCATCCATTCATAGAGATACTGTTGCACATTGGGGCAGAGCAGCGGCAGGGCGAAAAGGAACATCCAGGGATAGGTGGACCCGAGGTTTTCGAAGGTGCGTCGCACGGAGGTTCCCCAGCCCGAGTTGGTCACGTTGTGGAGCAGTGTCCAGAAACACCCACCGATCGAGAGTGATAGGAAAAAATAGAACGCGAACAACCATGAGTAGGCATAGCAACCACGGATTTTTTCAGGTGCGAAGAACAATAAATACATGCTGATCACGATTCCAACGGCAGCCACGCGCATGGCGATGCTTTTCGCCTTGGATACCGTCGCGGATTGTAGGTGATCGCCGTGGAGGGCGATGTCTGCGGAGGTGACGTGGTGCTGTGCCATGAGGAGGAACTCTGTTAGGGCGCTTGCGGCGGGGGTGTTTTGGCAGCCTGCAGCGTGCGGACGTAGGCGATGATGGCCCATCGGTCGCGGAGTGGGATTTGGGATCCATAGCCGCTCATTCGGCCCATGCCGCGGGTGATCGTGTTGAACATGCGCCCATCCGGATAGAGGGTCGGAGTGATGGAATTGAGTTTGGCATTCGGATTTGTGGCCACTGGCACGCCGTAGGCCGAGGTGATTCCCAGACCATCGCCGGATGGGCCGTGGCAAACCGCGCAATAGATGTTGAAGCGCTCCTTGCCACGGCGGATCAACGCCTGGGCGTTTTCGGGTGTGAGTTCCAGTTCATCGGGCATTCCGATGCCATAGTAATCGCCGATCTGGCCGGTTTCATAGTAACCGGTTTGGCCGCCGAATGTGTATTCAGGGATACCGCCGAGGGTCATTTCTCCACCGGGGTTGAAGCCGCGCGGCTGGGTCTTGGCGACGGGCAATCGCGGCCCGTGGCCGTCCGCGAAAAATCGATCCGGTTTCTGGGCGCGCAGTTTGTCTTGCTCGTCCATATCAGGAAATATCCTGATAGGTGGTTTGGAGAATTTTTGGCCGCGCAGTCCGAGCATTCCGGCGACAAGCAGTGCGATGACAGCGTAGGCGAGGAAGAAGTAGCGCATATCGAGTGAGGAGTTAGAAATGCGGTTTTGATGTTCAGTCCTCTTCGACGAGTTCGATTGAGGATCCGCCGATTTGTGCGAGGAGGTCGCGGGTTTGCTCGCGGTTGAATTGGGGATCCATGGCTTCGATGGCGATGAAGAACCCGTCATCAGTGACGCGGTGGAACTGGTGGCTTTCGAAAAGCGGGTGGTTGAGGCGCGGGAGGCGGATGAGTGCGAGCAACCCGAACAGCACGGTGAGTCCGGAGAACAACACGGTCAACTCGAACAGGATTGGGAAAAACGCGGGCAGCGTGAAGAGATTCGCCGGTTTCGCCTGCACCACGGTCGGATAGATCACCACCTGCGTCGTGTAAGCGAGGGTGAATGCCGTGGCCATGCCGGTGAGGCCGCCGCAAAAGACGAACCATGGAAGGATTGAGCGTTTGAGGCCCATGGCAGTGTCGAGTCCGTGGATGGGATAGGCGGAGTAGCAGTCCCAACAGGTGAATCCGTGGTCACGGATTTTTTCCGCAGCCGCGTAAAGGGCGGTGGCGCTCTCGAATTCGGCTAGGTAGCCGTAAACGCGTTTTCGGGTGGTGCTCACGAACGGGGGGGCGGGGATTTGAGATTTTCCTTCTGATAGGCGGGGATGCGGGTCACGCCGGGGTCATCGGGTGGTTCATGGTGGGGATTGGATTCCTTGAGCGTCCATTTCACCTCGGCGATATTGATGCAGGGAAGGAAGCGAAGGAAGAGCATGAAGAGTGCCAGGAACAATCCGAGTGTGCCGACAAAGAGCGATTGATCCTGGAGTGTGGGTGCGAAGCATTTCCAATCGCCCGGCAACCAGGTGCGGGCGAGTGTGCCGACGATGATGACGAAACGCTCGAACCACATGCCCACGTTGATGCACATGGCGACTATCATCACGACCCAGAGGTTTTCGCGGCAGGCCTTGAACCAAAACACCTGCGGCGAAATCACGTTGCACGTCATCATCACCGCGTATGCCCACCAGTAGGGCCCGGTAATACGGAATTTGAAAGCGTCCATTTCATAGATGGCCCCAGTGTAGAACGCGACAAACAATTCCATGAGATAGGCATAACCGACGATCGTACCTGTGAGCAAAATGATCCTCGCCATGTTGTCGATGTGCTTCATCGTGATCAGATCCTGCAGGCCGTAAATGAAGCGGGCAGGCAGCATGATGGTGAGCACCATCGCGAAGCCTCCAAAAATTGCCCCCGCCACAAAATAAGGAGGAAAGATCGTGGTGTGCCAACCGGGCACGACCGACGAGGCGAAGTCGAACGACACGACCGAGTGCACGGAGAGCACGAGCACCGTGGCGAGTGATGCGAGCAGCAGATAGGCCATTTCATAGTGGCTCCACTGGCGGTTGCCGCCGCGCCAACCAATCGCGAAAATTCCGTAAACGATTTTTCGGAGGCCCGGCTTGCAACGGTCACGGATGGTCGCCAGATCGGGGACCAAGCCGAGATACCAAAAAATCAGTGAAATCGTGAAATAGGTCGAAACCGCAAACACATCCCAAAGCAGCGGCGATTTAAAATTCTGCCAGATGCCATTCGCGTTGGGCAGCGGCGCGAGAAACCATGCGAACCAGACGCGCCCGACGTGAAAGGCGGGGAAAATGCCGGCGCAGATCACGGCGAAGATCGTCATGGCCTCGGAGGCGCGGTTGATCGAGGTCCGCCAGTTTTGTCGGGTCAGAAAAAGGATGGCGGAGATCAGGGTTCCGGCGTGGCCGATGCCGATCCAAAATACAAAGTTCACGATCGGCCAACCCCACATCACCCTGTTAGAGTTTCCCCAAATGCCGACGCCGGTGGAGACGAGGCGCACGAGACCTCCGCCCACGCCGATGATTGCAATGAGCGTGCACGGAATAAAAATCCACCACCAGAGGAGCGGTTGCTTGTTTTCAAGAATTCCACAAACACGCGTCGTGATCCAGTGGTAGGAACGCCCGTGAAGCACCAGCTTCTCGCGCTCGAGCACCGGCAGCTTGATGCTGACGGGCGGTTTTGGAACAGTCTCGGACGTGAGTGGCATGGACAGTGATGGAAATGTTAGAAAGACCGGTCAACCCATGTGGATCGTTGACTTGCCGACGTATTTGGCATCCGGCATTTCGGGATTCGGGTTTTTGACGCGTGCCAGGTAGCTGGTTCTCGGGTGGGTTCCGATATAATGGAGGAGGTCATAGTTGCGATCGATGCGTTTCGTGCGGCCGAGCGACGCGGTTTCGTGATCGAGCAGGTTTCCAAACGTGATGGCTGCGGCAGGGCAAGCGTCCTGGCAGGCGGTTTTCACTGAATCGACCGGGATGCGGAGCGTGGATGAGGGGATATCCGCATCGGTGCTGGGGATTCCGGTGGCGAGGGATTGTTGATTGGGGGCGCGTTTTTGGCGGATGACCGCATCGGTGAGGCGCTGGACGCAATAGGTGCATTTTTCCATCACGCCGCGCATGCGGACAGTGACATTCGGGTTTTTCTGCAAGTGATCGGGATCACCGATGGCGGTCTTCCCAAGCGGGCCCTGATAGAGGTTATGGGCGACGAGTGGGTTGCGTTTGTTATAGTCAAAGAAGTTGAAGCGGCGGGCTTTATAGGGGCAGTTGTTCGCGCAATAACGGGTGCCGATGCAGCGGTTGTAGGCCATGGCGTTGAGTCCGTCTTCGGTGTGCACGGTGGCGTTGACCGGACAAACGGTTTCGCACGGTGCGGCTTCGCATTGCATGCAGGCGACCGGTTGCGGGACGAACGCCGGATTATCCGCGTCAAATGGATTGTCTGGCTGGGAGGTGTAATACCGGTCCATACGGATCCAGTGCATTTCACGACCGCGGGCGACCTGCTCCTTGCCGACCACGGGAATGTTATTTTCCGCCTGACATGCGACAAGGCAGGCGTTGCATCCCATGCATGCGGAGAGATCAATCGACAGGCCCCACTGGTGGAGCGGATCGCTCAAATGGTTTTGGGCCTGGCCCTCCGGGCCGGGATGCCAGAACGCGGATCCTTTGGGTTCATAGAGAGAAAGGTTGGGTGGTGCGTGGGCATCGTTGCCTTGCGTGCTGACGTTCGCGAGTTGCTCGGCGAAACCACCTTTGTCATCGTCCGCATCCATGGTGGAAACCTCTCGGGCAAGGGCGCGGCCATACATGGCATGGTGCTCTTGCGTGAGCGCGACCGGGTAACGCTTTTCGGTGAGCTTCACCGTGACGCCGGTGGCAAAATACGAAGTGGCGGCGGTGCGAAGCGCATAGGCATTGAATCCGCGGTTGATCCCGACCAAGCCGACGTGCGTTTGATTCGACGGCTCGCGATGCAGCGCGTCATGCTTGTCGATTCCCTGACCATAACCTAACGGAATGACGAGCGTGTTTTCCGCCTGGCCAAAGGACACGAGGACCGGTATTTCGAGGGACGCGCCGTTGACGGTGACTTGAATCACGGGGGACTTGCGATTTTGCGCCTCACCGTCGGGAGAGGCCAGCGCGCGCGGATTTTCCGTGGCGATGATTTCGTCATAGATGCCGAGTTCTTTGGCGGTTTTGGGGGCGATCAACGCGGCATTGTCCCAGGTGAGTTTTGACACTGGATCGGGGGATTCCTGCAGCCACGCATTGTCGATCCAGCGCCCGTCATAGACTGACGCATCGGTCGCGAAGATCACTTGCAGCGCGTCGATACCCGGCACTCCGGCCTTGCCGGTTTTGATGTTCGAGTCCGCGATGTCGGCGGCGGCGGATTTGGCCATGGTCGGTTCGATGAGCCGATACAATGTGTCTGTTAGAAACCCGTCTCTCAGGAATTTTTTCCATGCGGTATCGGTGTCGTCGGCGAGTGCCGCGAAGGTTTTTCGGACGGCGAGGTAGGCGGGTGATGGGGCTTCCTGATTGCCTTCTCCGCTAAGCAAGTTGCCGGAGTCGGAAAGCAGGGCGAGCAGGAGTTCGAGTTCGGAAACGCAGTTCTGATAGAGCGGGAGAATCATGGGTTGCACCATCGTGTAGGTGCCGCGCACGCTGCGGGTATCCGCCCATGACTCGAGGTAATGGGTGGCGGGGATGTGCCAGGTCGAGGCGTGGGCCGTGGCATCGGCGCGCTCGCCGAGATGGATGCTGGTTTTGAGTTTGGCGAGCGCGAGTTGGAACTTGAAGTCGCTCGGGGCGTCATAGACCGGGTTGGACGCAGTGAGCAGCACGAGAGATTCCAGACTGCCATCGTGGATGTCGGCCATGAGCGTGCTGAGCGAGCCGAGGTCGTGGGATTCGGTTTGCATGGCGGCCAGTGGCTTGCCCGCGCCGAGGTTGCCGAGAGCCAGATTGATGGCCAGTGCGAGGTGATGCACGGCCGCCGGTTGGCGGGATCCGGCGAGGACCAACGATTTGCCCGCGTGGGATTTCAGATCGTCCACGAGCGGTTTGATCCATGCGAGTTGCTTCGCATCGGTGATATCATTGACGCCTTTCGCATGTGAGAGACCGAATTCGCGGGCGATTTGGCCGGCGACTAACAGCACTTGGCTCGGAGCGACTCGCAAGCGGTGATCGGCCATGCCGCCGGTAAGCGAGTAGGCGGACTCAACCACATAAAGACGGTTCATCATGTCGCCGTCCGGTTTCGCGTCGCCATTTTTCCCTTCGGGTTTCCGGCCATCGAAAAATGGAGTGACCGGTCCCTGCGGGTCGGTGGCCACAAAATCGCAGTCGAGTGATAGAATCCGCCGGGTCTTGGAAAAATCCGCGACCCCTTTGACTCCGTCGCCTAAAGCGGCCGAGGATTCGCCGGTGAGCGCCTCGTATTGATAGAATTTCGCGGCGGCATATTTCGTGGCGAGTTCCTTGACAAGGCGCGTGCGGGTCGGGCAATCGTCGGTCCCGAACAAAAAGCCGATTTTGGCGGATGGGTCGGTGGCCAGTCCGGTGATGGCGGCGTTGAGGTCGTTTCGGGACGCGGGTTTGCCGGACTTGAGGATGTTGCGGGAGCGCGATGGCGCGTAGAGGTCGAGGACTGAGGCTTGGGCAAAGGCATCCGTGCCGCTGGCATCGGGGTGGAGCGGGTTGGGGGCGACGAGGGTCGGGCGGCCTTCAAAGGTGGTCACGACCATCGGCGTCGCTCCCTGTGCACGCGGCATCGCAGAGGCATAGTAGGTCGCCTTGCCGGGAATCACCCACTCCGGTGCCTTGGCATAAGGAACGATATATCCCTCAGGCCGGCGGCAAGACGTCAGTCCGAAACCCGCCAGAGCGGAGGAGGCTCCCATCAGTTTGAGAAACGAGCGGCGGGACGTTTCAAGATCGGCTTCATCGGTCATCTGCGAGGCATTTCCCGGTAACTGCCGCTCTAACCACTCGTGAAGCGACTCCGGGTCATCGTGTGAGCGCGCACTCCGCCAAGCGACTGTGGTGTCGCCGGCGGGAATCTCGGGGTGTTGCCAAATGCGATGGCTCATGTCGGAAAATAGCAGTTAGAATTTGTTAGAAAAATCGGGTGAATCTATCAGCGGTGGCAGGTGGTGCAGGTGGTTTTGGGGTTCACTTTGAAGCGTTCCTTGAGTTTGAGTCCGAATTCGCGGGGTGATTGGACTCCAGGTTGCGGGTGTTGGGTGAGAAACGACTGGGCGTTGTAGTCCATACGGTAAACCTCTTCGAGCGGGCGGAGAAAGTTTTCGGGTGAGCGGTGGCAGGCGAGGCACCATCCCATGGAGAGGGGTTGGTCATGAGTGATGACATCCATCTGATTCACGTTGCCGTGGCAACTCTGGCAGGAAACCCCGCGGTTCATGTGTGCCGAATGATTGAAATACACGTAATCGGGGGCTTTGTGGACGCGCACCCACTCGATCGGCTTGCCGTCGTAGCCCGGATACGCCGGATCGATCGACTTGCGGAGCGGCGCGAGTCTCGGGCTTTCGAGTTGGACGTGTTGGTGGCAGTTCCAGCAGGTGCTCGCGGACGGGACATTGGCATGGCCGGAGACTTCGACGAACGGGTGACAATACCGACAATCCATGCCGAGTTGATCGATGTGGATTTTGTGTGAGAATGGGATGGGCTGCGCCGGTTGGTAGCCGACCACCAAAGTTTTGGGAGTCGCCCCGTAATAGAAGGCAGCGCACAGCCCCACGGCCACGGAAAGAAGACAAAAGGCGATTTTTAATGGCAGCAGATTGCACCAGCGGGGGAACGTGTTGGCCATGACAAGGGCGGGTGGGGTTCCATCAGGAATTCGACCAATTCAATCCGTTTTCCTGCCGCCAACGGCGATAGGCGGCGAATTTCTCGCTCTTCGGCAGGTATCTGCGAGTCGAATCCTCATTGAGAAATGTCTCAAACGCGCCGCCCACCGAACTATCCGGCAACGTTTGGGCGGCCAGCTCGGCTTCCTCACGAACTGAAGCCTCAGCCATGCGTTTTTCCATGCGCCATAAGCGCCGTGAAACGCCAAAAAGCAGGGCCAGCAACCACATCAGCAATCCCACTGCGACGCAGAGCAAAACCATCACCGTGGGTGCAACGGGTTCCGACATGCCCCAATCGTGCGGAACTCCAGCCATTTTGAGAAGCTCAAAAATGACAGCGCAGCTGCGGATGCCGATATCACCCGGAAAGTCGCTAAAGAAACCGGGCCTCACACGCCGATCTGCGGCAGGCATTCGTCGCCTACAGTCAAAACCACGGTTATGATATCCTTTCCAATGGCTCACTCCGCTATCGCGGCGCGCTCCTCGCCTCTGACGGAGTGCTTGTCAACGGCACCGGTGCGTCCATCGCTGCCAACCTGATTCCACAGGCCATCTGTGAGGCGCTGAAATCATAGAATCCCGCCATTGGATGGGTGCAGGGATCATATCTGTTAGATTGTCAAATGCATTCGAGCGCCTGGTGACTGGAATGGTTGCCCGTCGCGTCAGGTGATAGGTGCTTTGGGGGTGTTTAATCATAAGACAACCGGAAACGCGTTTTTTTTACTAGTGGAACTGGAGCTGGGCACATAAAAGTTAATGTTTGATCGATTGAAGCCGCGAAAAGGTTTGGCTCAGAACGTTCAAAACCGAAATCCAAAAACTCCCGTTTCCATGAAAATCCGCCTGTTTCCCATCCGATCTTTTCCCAGACTAACAGTTAAGTTGTTAGGGTTTTGTGCCGCTGCCGCTGCCATGGCCATCGCCGCCACGGCCACAGCTGCCGTGACCGA
>CAIYYV010000202.1 GCA_903930425.1 Akkermansiaceae bacterium
CGTGCTCGATCTGGTAGATGGCGTCCTGCAACTGGCGGTCGGTGATGACCACCACGCAGTCGAAGACCTTGGTGTCATGGTCGTCATGCAGGCTGGCGAGGCGGTGCGAGAGCCAGGAGATGCTGTTAGTCTTGCCGCTGCCGGCCGAGTGCTGGATGAGGTAGTTACGTCCTGCGCCGTCGCCGCGTGCTGTCAGTACCAGATTGCGGACCGAATCGAGCTGATGATAGCGCGGAAAAATCATCGCCTCTTTCGTCACGACACGTTGCCCGCCGCGCCCGTCATCTACCTTCTCCTCCTTTTTTTCGAGGAACATGAAGTGGCCAAGAATGTCGAGAAAGCTCTCAAACCGGAGGACCTCCTCCCAGAAATAGCCGGTGCGGTAGCCGGACTCGTGCTGTGGGTTGCCCGCGCCGCAGAGGATCTTTCCGGGATGGCTGCCACGATTGAACGGCAGGAAATGGGTTTTCCCTCCCGCCAGCCGCGTGGTCATGTGAATCTCTTCCGAATCGGCGGCGAAATGCACCAGCGCCCGCCTCTTGAATTCGAACAATGGCGCGCGCGGGTCGCGGTCCTCCTTGTATTGGCGCACCGCGTGCCGCCAGTTCTGACCCGTGCCGGGATTCTTTAACTCGATGGTGGACACTGGCAGGCCATTCACCGCCAGCACCATGTCCAGCGTGCGGTTGTCACCGGGATGACAGGGCACCTGGCGCGTCACCGTCAACCGGTTCTTGTCGAACCACTCCAGCACCTCGTAGTTCGTGCCGTGGGCGGGTTTGAAGTAGGCGAGGCGGAAGGTCTTGCCGTAGAACTTGAACCCGTGCCGCAGCACATGCAGTGAGCCTTTAGAGTCCAGTTCCTTGACCAGCGTGTTGAGTAGCAGCGCTTCAAGTCCCTCTGCATGCAAATCCCGCATCGCCTGCCACAGCTTCGGCTGCGTGTCCGCAATGAACGCGAACACCTGCGCCGGGAACAGTGCTCGCTCCTTGTCCCACTCCGAGTTGCTGCCGGACTTCCAGCCGCCGCGCGTTAAGAGGATTTCCTCAACGTAGGTCTCGAAGGCATTTTCGTTGGTTTGGGGCATGGGATCAATTGGCCATCAAATAAGCCGGACTGGGGTTTCGATACGCAACTTGCTGGAAATCAGCGTTTCAAGCCGTGCAACCGTAGGCGAACACTCTCCGCCGCCGGTTTTCCATCAAATAACCATCAAATAAGAATTTCATGCGGGTTCAGGCCCAGAAAGGCAGGTATTTCGCGTATTTCTTCCCCTGCTCCGGGTCGTAGGGTTTGATCCGCCCGTCTTCGATAGAGTCGCGGATGATCCGGGAGGCGATGGCACTATTTTTCTCTTCGATGCCAAAACGTTCCCGCAGGCTGGAATTAGTCATTGGGTCGCGCTCCACGTAGCGCAGGCAGGCATGCAGGTAGCAGGCCCGCACCCGGTCGGCCCGATCCATGTCATTCAGCGTCTTGTGGGCGAAAAGCACCGCCCGCGTGCTGCCCTCCGGCGTCTCAAAAATCGGGGCGGGTAGCTGATAGAACTCCGTTTGGAAAACCACCTTGTCCACCCCGCTACCGCGCTCCTCGCAAATACCCGCCCGGCGCATCAGCGACGCCAGTGCCTCATTGCGCGAGCGCGGCGGGGTGTCGAGAAACCGTTCCGTTTTTACCAGCGGCAGGCCAGGGTTCGTGATCTCCATGCGGTCGGCGAAGATCTCGATCATTGGACCGCTGCCGGTCACGGAAAAATCCTGATGGATGAGAGCATTGGCCACCAGCTCGCGAATCGCCGGCTCGGGATACATGGGCACATCCTTGCGAAGCGCTTTCCCGACCACCTCGTTGCGCGGCAGCAGCGCATTCACGAACTCGATCAATCCTTCAAACCCGGAGGCATAGTCCTTGCTGCCCTCTTGCTCGCGGATGGTTTTCAAGCGCCCCTTGCCTTCATACACGATCACGCGGACTGCTTTCCGGCTCAGCCCTTTGAATGCATCGAGCTTCTTGGCGAAAAGGATCGCGCCAAGATTCGTGATGTCCCAGCCGCCCGCCTGGTTTGCTATGATCAAGCGGTCTTCCGCCAACCGCGCCAAAATCTTGTTTCGGTCAGCGGGCAACGGCTGCGATAACAGATCGAAATACGCCGGATAATCCAGCAGCTTGAGCACCTGCTCCGCGTCCACCCGCTCCATCACCATTAATTCCTCGAACGGCGTCGTCTCGAAGATCCGCCACAGCTCCCGCTCAAGATCTGGATAGTCCTTCAGCTTCTGCCGATACGAGCCGACCCGGATGAACTCGATCCCGGAAAACTGCGTCGGTTTGCCAGTCGCGCGCGGAATCTCCAGCAGCACAACCGGCTTGCCCTCAAACTCGAACTCATAGAACCGGAAATGCAGGCGCGGACTCAGCAGGCGCAGCAGCCAGTTCACCAAGTCCTCGCTGCCCTTCTTGGCCTGGCCCGACTTGAACGCTGTGCCCGTCACCTCATGCGTGCCATCCCTGATGCCCCAGACGAGATAGGCGTTAGCCTTGCCGTTCAATGTGGCGATGTTGCTCAGCGCCGAGAGGTATTCGCCAATGTCCTCCGGGTTCGCCACATTCTCCTTGAACTCCAACCAGCCCGTTTCAGCGGGCAGCTTGCGCAGCTCATTGACCAAACCGACGAGGTAATCCTGTGATTTGTCTGTGCTCATGGGGCGGTCTCCTTCCTTGCGTCAATCTTCCCCGCTAACGACTCTTCCGTGAGTCGTGCCCGAAGGCGCGCCCATTCCAGAAGCCGGGGTTGGAGGTCAATCATCATGTCCTACGGAAACGTTGCGCGTATTCATCAGGAGGTCGAGAGCTTGCTGTGCAGTTTATTGCTTTTCCGGCACTGTGTTAGTATTGTCTAGCATTTGCCGTCAATTTCAAACACCCGGTATTTGAGCCACTTGGCGATTCCGTCTAGATCCGGGAAAAGTTGTTTGTCGAAAACGCCATATTGGTCGAGCCGGCGGCGGATTTCGTCGTGCGCCTCGTGCTTGATGACTATTTCCAAATAGTCTTTTTCTTCCAAAGAATCCATGGGCCTATAGCAGGCCATCAAAACACCATCTTGAGCGCGAATTCGCGGAGAAACGTGAGGAGGATCATAGATGACATTCTCTGAGATCTTGAAAGGTGATAAACGATGAAACGTAGAGGCTGGACGGCGCGCGACTACATCCTGGGATTGAAGATCTTCCAGTTCGGATTCCGACGATAACTCATCAAGGAAGTTTGCAATGAAATCGGAATCGGAATCATCTGGAAACTCGGGCTCGGAGTCATTTTCTCCCCTCAGCCACTCTTCATATGCATCATCGCTATTATCGGCATCCCGGTGCATCTCAATTTGATCCAGATCAACCAGGGTTGCCTTTGCTGTAAACGTATCGCGGACCGGTTGGATGGCATCCTCATCAGCGCCCTCGAAATCGCTGTATCGAGCGGGTTCGCTTGTCAACACATACACAGCACTGTCCAATGGTTGATTCTGGTCATTCCTTTTGGTGCTCCTCGCAGAGAAATACAGTGCGACCAATGGATTGGTAGTCCAGTCCATGAAACGCGTCGGCAGGCCGTGATGTTGGGCAATCGCCAGAGCTTCCCATTGGTTGCGCGGCAGGTGACGAACGTAAGGTAAGCGGGGTCCATAGCGCCGTATGAAGATTCTGGCGGCCCAATATCATAGACGTCATAGTTCGCCGATCTATGACACCTATGAATGAATCCATTATGAAGACCGACCGGCGTGGTCGCCTTCGCTACAACCCGGAACAGAAAAAGACAATGATTGATGCCTACCTGGCAAGTGGTTTGAGCGCACCGCGCTTCGCATCACTTCACGGAGTGCCCTATCAGACGCTTGTTTCCTGGATCAAGAATGGCAAACGGGCAGCAGCGCCAGACCCTCCCGGTTTGCCGTGCCCCGCGTTCCTGTCGCTGGTACCGGCGGAACTTGAAACCGCCGCCGCCGGGCACGCCGTGGAAGTGTTACTGCCGGGTGGTACGAAACTCGTTATCACCGCGCCCAGCCAAGTCCAACTTGCCGTCGCCTTGATCCGCGCACTCGAAAACCCACGGCCATGCTGAGTTTTTCCGGCAGTCTGAAGGTCTTCGTGGCCGTTGAGCCCTGCGATATGCGCCGCAGTTTCAATGGACTCCATGATGCGGTGAGCACTCGTCTGTGGGCAACGGCGTGAACGTCCGATAGAGTCAACGGTTTAAAAATCGGATGTTCGAACATGATTTTTTGTATGTTAGGCTGAGGTTTTTTATCAGCTTTCGACGCGGTCTTTCATGCGATAGCTGGCAC
>CAIYYV010000203.1 GCA_903930425.1 Akkermansiaceae bacterium
TAGACAACATACTGAAATGGCCTGGAGCAACTTCGCCGAAGTTGCCGCCTGATAATCCAGAACCTAGCGCTTGCCAATCCTCACCGCCGTCCATCTGTCACGCCGCCTAGCCCAAAATTAGTCAACTTCGGATTTCGGGTTTAAAAATATCCAGCAGGCCCAACCGTTTCCATAGCGCCGAGCTGTCACGGTAAAGAATCGTGTAAAGCTATGCTTCTGGTTGAACAGATGCGTCTGGAAGCGCGGCAGCATATACACCTGGTCATCGTATACATGCACGATTTTCGCAAGGGTCCACACCGGCGTCACTCAGACTCTTATACCAGCCGCGCGGGGTCGGCCCGCTGAATACCTGCTCTAGCAGATCGGGCCGTTCGCGTATCACCGCATTCAGATTCAGTGCCTGACCATTTGCTGCTCGTGAGCGGATCCATTTCTTCAATTTCATATTTGAGGGAGGTCCTTATGCGATGCAGGTCTTGCGCCTGCCGCTCAAGCCGAATTTCGAAATTAGACGATTGGCGCCACTAACACCCAATGCACCAGTGACACGTAATCGGTCACTTCCTGCGCGGCTTCTTAACCATGCCCGCCAGTAACGCACCCCGCCGCCAATCAGTGAAGCTCTAGCAAAATGGCGTTCAATACTGCTTTCACCTTGTGTGCCAATTCGATAATCTAGCAGACGATGAGTTATCACCTAAACACCAAGCGCGGATACAGCTTCCCGGCCGTTTCCAGCGCGATGCAGAAGGCGATCCGGCGCGGCGACGCAAAGCTGGCTGGATATTGGGCGCTCGAACTTTGGGCCAGCGGATTCGGACAGTATGTCTGGCGGCGGCTGCTCACTGTGAGCGCGGAGGATTGTTGGGGTATCCTGACCCAGGAGGTCAAGGCGCTGCACGACAGCTACACCGAGATCAACCGCAACATCCCGGGCAAAACGCCCAAGGGCCGCATCTTCATCTCGAAGGCGGTGATCCTGCTGTGTCTCGCGAAGAAGAGCCGCGATGCCGACCACCTGCAAAACTTCGTCTATGACCAGATGGCGGACATTGATGCCGATGCGTTGGCGGACGAACTCAACCAGTCCGGCGAATACATCCCGATCCCCGACTACGCCTACGACTGCCACACGCCGCAGGGCCGCAAGGCGGGCAAAACCAAAGCGGAGTTCTTCAAGTCCGAGCAGGAGGCGTTGCAGCCGCGCCTGCCCGGTCTCTTCGACCACCTGATCGATTCCTGACAACCCCCAACCCCGAGATCCCATGGGCATCCACCTGATGCAACCCCGCTTCCCGCTGGGAAGAACCTACGCCACCCCCGGTGCCCTCGCGCTGGACGTGGACCTGTCATCCTACCTCCGCCGTCACCACTGCGGCGATTGGGGCGAGGAACTCTGCGCCGAAGACAAACAGGCGAATGAGGACGCGCTGAAATACGGCACCCGCCTGCTGAGTTGTTACCGGACCCCCGGCGGCGACCGGCTCTACATCATCACTGAATGGGATAGGTCGGTGACCACGGTTTTACTGCCCGAGGAATACTGATCCATCCGTTCAATCCGTATGCCAACGGCGCATTCTCGCACTCACCCGGGGCGTAATATACGCTGATCATGGATGTAATGGCCGGTAATCTTGATGTCCCCTTGGAGGGGAGCGTCGTATTGGCGTTGTGGAACTGCGAGCACTGCTTCTGCGATTTAGGCTTTCCTTACGGCCACTGTTGAGGTAAATCTACGCTAATAATGAAGTTCAAATTCAAATTTATCGTTGGATTGAAGCACCCCTCGCTGAACTTGGATCTGTCGCCACTCTCGTTTGAGGACGCGAGCTTGTGTGTTTTATACGGATTACCGTATTTTGCCGAGTTCAGAGCGAAATACGGACACCTGAGTCTTATTTTTCAGGAGCTCGAAATGGAGCTGAAGACAACGGTGGATTATATGAAACGGGCGCATGAAATGAATAAGATAATTGAGGACTTCGAAGAGGAACCGAAGGAGGCTTCCTTCGTAGCATTGATCCGCATGTTCGGCAGTCAGTTGGATAGATCCGAAGGGAGTCGTGACATCATTAAAAAATTACACCGCGCCAGAAAATACCGGAATCGACTTGCTCATGATTTTCTTTCCCCGAAAGAGCTATATAATCGGCACAATCGAGATTTGAGTGGGTAAATAGTTCTAACATTGAAAACTTGTAAATGATTCCTGCCTGTTCGATACGGGA
>CAIYYV010000204.1 GCA_903930425.1 Akkermansiaceae bacterium
CCGCGCGCACTCCACCGCATTTTCCACTCATTGACCATGGCCTTGTCCTTTCTTCCCAAACCGTTTGCGCATCATTACGAGATCGCTCCAGAATATGCGAAAAGCGTCGTCTATTTTTGTTGTGAGTTTGCGATTGACCAGAGTTTCAAGACCTATGCCGGGGGGCTTGGCTTTCTCGCGGGTTCTCACATGCGCTCGGCTGCGGATTTGCGGCAGAACCTTTGCGGCATCGGCATTCTCTGGACTTATGGCTATTATAACCAGGCCCGCGGTGAAGACCACGAACTCGCCATCCAGTTCAGCAAAAAAGAATATGCGTTTTTACAGGATACGGGCATTCGTTTCACGGTGCCGGTGCATGGCCATCCGGTCTGGGTGAAGGCGATGTTTTTGCCGGGAGGCATTTTCGGCACGGTGCCGATGTTTTTTCTCAGCACCGACGTGGAAGAAAATGACGCCCTGTCCCGGGCCATCACTCACCGGCTTTATTCGCACGACCACCTTCGCCGCATCGCCCAATATATCATTTTGGGCATCGGGGGTGCACGGCTGTTAGATGAGCTTGGGGTGGACCCTGAAACTTGGCATCTCAACGAAGCCCACGGCCTCGCCGCCGCCTTCCATCTCTACCACAAACACCAATCACTCGCCGAAGTCAAAAAACGCCTCGTTTTCACCACCCACACGCCGGAAGAGGCCGGCAACGAACGGCATGACTTCCACTTGCTGCGGGACTTTTCATTTTTTGACGAGGTGCCGGAGGACAAGGTGCGGGAGATCACGGGCATCGAGGGTGGGGAGTTCAATCATTCACTGGCTGCACTGCGACTTTCCCGCCTTGCCAATGGCGTTTCCAAACTGCACGGCGAGGTGTCGCGTCAGATGTGGAAGTCCTATCCGAATCTCTGTGAGATCACCCACATCACCAACGCCCAAAACAAAAAATACTGGGCGGACGAAGAACTCGAGCAGGCCCGTGTGATGGGTGATATCGAGGCGCTTCGCCACCGCAAGCGCGAGTTGAAGGAACGCTTGTTTCGCGTGGTGGCCGACCAGACGGGCAAGCTTTTCAAGCCGGATGTGCTCACGATTGTCTGGGCGCGTCGTTTCGCCGGTTACAAGCGGCCAGACCTGATCATCCGTGACATGCAGATGTTGCGTGACATGCTCAACAACCCGACACAGCCCGTGCAGATGATCTGGGCCGGAAAACCCTACCCGTTTGATTTCGGGGCTATGGATATTTTCAACAACCTCATTCGTATCACCCGTTACTATCCGAACGCCACGGTGCTTGTCGGTTATGAGCTGGAACTCTCCAGCCTTTTGAAAAACGGTTCCGACATCTGGTTGAATAATCCGGTCCGCACCCGCGAGGCGTCCGGCACCTCCGGCATGACGGCCGCCATGAATGCCTCGGTCAACCTCTCCACGGACGATGGATGGGTTTGCGAGTTCGCCAAGGACGGCGAGAACTCGTTCATCATTCCACCTGCGGACCCGGCCCTCAGCCCCGATGACCGGGATCGTCACGACATGCTGGGTTTCTATCAGTTGCTGAACGAACGGGTATTGCCGACCTACTACGACGATCCCGACGCATGGAGCCGTCTGGTGTTTCAATCGATGAGCGACGTGGTGCCGAGTTTCGATGCCGACCGATTGGCGGACGAGTATTACAAGAAAATCTACCAGTGAATCCCTCCACAGCCGCCTGGTTTGCCCCATTGGTTTCCCTGCTCGGCGGGGAAAAAGTCACCGCTTCCGAGGATGTCCTTCTCAGTCATTCCGGTGACAAGTGGTCGGCCAGTCATGCGCCGGATGCGGTGGTGTTCGCGGAAAACACGGCGGACGTGTCTGCGGTGCTTGGCTTCGCGCACTCACGTGGCATTCCCGTGACGGTTCGGGGCGCGGGCGTCGGTTATGTCGGCGGCTGCGTACCGGCACATGGCGGGATTGTGCTTTCGGTCATGCGGATGAACCGGATTCTGGGGATGCATCCAGACGATGGGGTTGCCATTGTGCAACCGGGCGTGATCACCCGTGATTTGCAGCAGGCCGCGCGGGCCGTCGGGTGGGAATATCCGCCAGACCCGGCGTCGCTGAAGGAATGTTCGATCGGCGGCAACATCGCCACCAATGCCGGCGGGCCACGATGCTTGAAATACGGTGTGACCCGTAGTTATGTGTTAGGTCTTGAGGTGGTGCTGGCCGACGGGCGGGTGTTGCGCACCGGCGGCCGCCTGCACAAGAACAAGACCGGCTTCGATTTGATCGGGCTGTTCACCGGTTCGGAAGGACTGTTAGGCGTCGTCACCGAAGCCACATTGCGGCTCATCCCGAGGCCCGCGTGCCGGGCAATGCTGGCGGTGGTTTTTCCGGAGTTCTCGATGGCCGCCGCCGCAGTGCAGGCGATCCTGAATGCCGGGCACCTGCCATCCGCGCTGGAAATCACGGACACTTTCACCCTGGAGGCCGCCCGCAAGCGCCTGGGGGCCGGAGTGTTTCCACCCGGCAACGCGCATCTCATCGTTGAGATCGACGGCCGACCGGCCGCAGTGGCCGCCGAGTTGGAGGAGTTGGATCAATTGCTGCAACGGTTAGGAGCGAGTTTCATTGAACGCGCGCCCGACGAGGTTTCCTGTGAGCGGATCTGGCAATTGCGGCGCGAATTTTCCTACGCATTGCGGGACACCGGTCTCACCAAACTCAACGAGGATATCGTGGTGCCGCGCTCGAAGCTCGTCGAGCTTGTCAGCTTCGCCGGGATGTTAGAATCCGAGACCGGAATCCCCATCGCCTGCTTTGGCCACGCCGGAGATGGCAACATCCACACCAACCTGATGGTCGGGGATTACGGCGACCCGGCGGTCCGCGAGCGCGCCGATCACGCGCTGGATCGCCTGTTCCAATGGGTGCTCGAACAAGGAGGCACTATCACGGGCGAACACGGGATCGGCCTCGCCAAAAAACGCTGGGCCCGCCAAGCACTCGGCGAGGTCTCGTGCGATGTCCATCAAGCACTGAAAAACGCACTCGATCCCGACGGAATCCTCAACCCCGGAAAAATTTTGTGAGATTTTCCCACTCGGGGGGTGAGCAGGTAGTTTTTTGATGACCGGCAGGGAGATGATTCTCTGCTTGCATGAGGCGGTCGGATCAACGCATGATCGCCGCAATGAATGAAGAAACCCTGTTATGGAAAGGCAGCCCGTCACAGTGGCTGAATGTCGGGCCATTCACACTTGGGCTTTTGTTAGGCGCGGCCATCATCACCGGCGGTTGCCTGATTCCATTGCCGCCGGTGGCCACTCTCATGGCCTTGTTGCTGCCACTGGGTTACATGATGTGGAAGTATCTGGTCGTGAGGGCCCAAGTGTTTGAGTTGACCAGTGAGCGGCTTCGCGTCACTCGCGGGGTCATCAACCAGCAAGTGGATGAGATCGAGTTGTATCGCATCAAAGACTCGGCCTTGTTGCGCATCTGGTGGATGCGCCTCACCGGCGTCGCCTCAGTTTCCCTTGAAACGTCAGACCGCACCATGCCCAAATTGATCATCCCCGCGATCCGCGGCGGCATGGAAATGCGCGAACTCCTCCGCAAACAAGTCGAAGCACAACGCGACCAAAAACGCGTCCGCGAAATGGATTTTGACGAGTCCGCCGGCGGGGACTCCGCCGGTGACTCAGTCGGCGGCGACATGGGCGGATGAGGCCCGTGGTCGGTGGCCCGTTGTCGCTGCAGGTTCTGAAGGACGTCGGCAGGCGGACGGGCAGATGCGGGCGAGACGCCTGCCTCTCTGCGGCCAAGGTTCGCCCAAGCACCGCCGCTTAAAAGATCGAAGAAGCGGGCTGAAGCCCGCGTTCCTCAAGCATGGCGATTCCGGTCGTGCCATTGTCTAGCAGATGAATCGCCGCCTCAAGGAGCGTGGGCGAGACGCCGCGCTCTCCTTGAGGCGACGATGGCCAAAGTCGAATCGATCTTCCTCGAAAGATGTCCAAAAAAAAGACATTGAAAAACGCGATTTTTCACTTTTGGACCCCGTGAGCATGCGTTAGTTTGCCGATGATCCGAGGCAACACCACTGCCACGAACGTTTCCATCTGATCTCAAATCATCTCAAATCGATATCTCACCGTTTCGGCCAACGGCATCGGCACTGCGGGCTGGTTAGCCCTCAAGAACAGCTATGGAGGAATGGATTTCGCCGTCCGCGTGGAGGCCGACGGAACCTACGGCCTCGGTGTCGGCCTCGATCAAGGAACCACTGATACTTCCACCATTCCCGTGTCGCAGAGCGCCTTAACGCCCGATATTGTCGTGGTCAAAATGACCAACCAGATGGGCGACGGCACCTTGTTCGACGTGAGCATGTGGATCAACCCGACTGCCTCCACCGAAGGCGGCCTCTCCACCCCCGACCTGCAGGTCCTGGGTGCCGATGCGTCCTATGGCAATCTGAACATCGGCAACATCGAATGGCATCCCGGCAACACCCAGTTTGACAACTTCACTCTGGCCAGCGCTTATTCGGACTTGGCCATCATCCCGGAGCCGGGCGTGATGGGGTTGTTAGGTCTCGGCTTGCTTCCGCTGGTCTCGCGTCGGCGCCGCTAACCGATTTTTCCCAGCGCGGAAGCCCACTTTCGCCCATTGCAGCGGGGTTGCCACATTCGTGTTGGCCGCCCCGCTTTTTTTGAGACCATCGAAATGCGAGCATCGAACTTCTAACATTGAATCGAAAAGGAAGAGTGCTGAGACGTCTTCCCAAGGACGCATCATGGGCGATGCATAAACCATTCGGCGGATCGGAGTCCGCCGCTCCTTGGGTCCATGGGCGCATCATGGGCGATGCATAAACCATTCGGCGGATCGGAGTCCGCCGCTCCTTGGGCCGTGGTTCAAAATACTTCTGACCACAGAACGCACCGAGCGCAGGGAGGCCCCAAGAAAAATTCCGGTCAGGTATGTTTTGAGGATTGCCGGATAGTCAAGATTTGTTTAAATCTCCTCCGAGAGATGTGGGAAACTTCGTTTCTTGCATTCTTGAAGTCTGATTTTTCATTGTATCCGTGCCTCAATCCCTGAAAATCCTGATTGCCTGTGGCGGCACTGGCGGCCACTTATTTCCCGGCATAGCCGTGGCGGAAGCCTTGCGTGCGCGGGGTCACCAGGTGCTGTTATTGATTTCGGAGAAGCAGGTGGATGCGGTGGCCTCGGCGGGCTACCCGCACCTGCAATTTGAGACCTTATCCGCGGTGGCGAAGCCTTCGGTGATGTCGCCGCGTTTCCTCCTGTTTTTATGGAAAACCTTGGGGTCGGTTCGTCGTTGCAAGAAGCTGCTCCGTGAGTTTGCAGCGGAGGCGGTATTGGGCATGGGTGGCTTCACCTCATTGCCGTCGGTGTATGCCGGTCACCAACTCGGCTTGAAAACTTTCATTCACGAATCGAACGCCCGTCCAGGCCGTGCCAATGTGATGGCCCGTCGGTATTGCACGCAGGTATTTCTCGGTTTCGAGGTGGCGAAGACCTTTTTTGCCGAGGGTTCCACGGTCATCACCGGCACGCCGGTGCGTCCCGAAATGCGCGATCTTCCGACCCGTGAGGTGGCGGCCGCCCGGTTTGAGTTAGATCCGGGAAAGCCCACGATCCTTGTGACCGGCGGCAGTCAGGGAGCGCGGCGTTTGAATGAACTGTGCGGCCAAGCCGGTGCCTTGTTGCCCGCTGGAACCCAGATCGTGCACATCGCCGGTGCCCTGGATGTGGAGCGAGTGAAGGCGAGTGCCGCCGCGCGTCCCGGATGCAAGGTACTCGGTTTCTGTGATCAAATGCCCTCTGCCTATGCCCTAGCGGATTTGGTCATCGCGCGGGCCGGCGCTTCGAGTCTCGCAGAAATCGCCCTCGCCGGTCATCCCTCGATATTGGTTCCCTACCCTCATGCCGCGGACGACCACCAGACCTGCAATGCCGCGGTGTTTGCCGCTGCCGGCGCTGCCACGCTCGTTCCGGAATCCGAACTGGATGCGGAAAAGCTCGCGGCTTGGGTGGCTGCCATCCTGAATGACCTGCCCACTTACAAGCGCATGGCCAAAGCCGCCCGTTCACTCGCCGTGCCGGATGCCGCCGAGCGGGTCTGCGCCGCCATTGAAGCCGCCCTATTGTCCCCATGACCGATCTCAGCCAACGACTCACCGAACGCAAGCAACCGTTGCGCATCCATCTCATCGGCGTGGCCGGTTCGGGCATGAGTGGGCTCGCATTGTTATTGTTAGGCATGGGTCACCGCGTGAGCGGATCGGACCGCGTGACCACCGCGGAGACCGAGCGCCTTCAAGGATTGGGTTTGGCATTTTCCTCGCCGCACACTGCGGATGTCGTGAGCACGGCGGACCTGGTCGTGTTTTCTTCGGCCATTCGGCCGGACAACCCCGCCTATGCCGCAGCCTTGGCAAACAAAATCCCCTTGATTCGCCGGGCGGAATGCCTTGCCGCCATCCTGCACACGCGCAAGGGGCTCGTCATCTCCGGCACCCACGGAAAAACCACGACCTCCTCGATGGCCGCCCACATTTTGCGCGAGGCGGGTCACAAGCCAAGCCATTACGTCGGCGCGGAGATCCCGATTCTCGGGGCCAATGCCAAGTGGTCAGACGATGGCGAATTCATGGTTGCGGAAGGTGACGAGAGTGACGGCACGCTCGCTCTCTATCATCCGGAACATTCGGTGATTCTCAACATCGAGGCCGAGCACCTCGATTTCTATCGGGATCTTGACCACATTCGCGAGGTCTTCACCCGACTTGCCGATCAAACGCGTGGCAAAGTCGTTTATTGCGCCGAGGATCCGGTGGCGCTCGCGCTTTGCGCCGGCCGTGAAAACGCGATTTCCTATGGTTGGGAGGATGCCGATTACACAGCCACCGACATCCGTGACCTCAAAGGCTCGTCTGCATTTTCTGTTAGAAAAAACGGTGAACCGCTCGGGGATGTTTCGTTGGGGATTCCCGGAAATCATAACATCCTGAATGCTCTTGCTGCCATCGCCCTTGCAGATTGTTGCGGTGCTGAGTTCCCTCTCATCGTCCGCGCCCTCGCCACCTTTGCCGGTGCAAAACGGCGCTTTGAAACCAAATACCTTTCGGCCAACTATCGGATCATTGACGATTATGGCCACCATCCGTCAGAACTTGCCGCCACCTTGGAGACAGCCCGCTCACTCAAGCCGCAACGGCTAGTCGTGCTTTTCCAACCGCATCGTTACACGCGCACGCAGGCCTTGGCGGAGGATTTTGGCAAGGTCCTTCAAGCGGCGGATCGGGTGTTCATCACCGATGTATATCCCGCCTCTGAGACCCCGATTGCGGGAGTCTCGGGCCTCACACTCGTCGAGGCGATGGCTCGTCACGGCGATGTTCCCGCCACCTATCTTCCCGATCTCAACACCTGCCATCACGCGGTCGGCAACTCCCTCCTGCCCGGGGACCTCCTCATCACCCTGGGAGCCGGCAACGTCCATGAAGCGGGCTCCCTTATTGCCACCGATCTGAAAATCCTCGAGGAAATGCACGCCCTCATGCCTCCCGGTGAAATCGACGGCAAACTCTACGAGCCGATGGCTCGCCACACCACGCTGTTAGTGGGAGGGCCAGCCCAATTCTGGATGGAGCCCCACAGCTTCTATGGCTTTGCTTTTTTGGTCGATTATTGCCGTGAGCGCGGCATCCCGGTCCGCGTCGTCGGCCGGGGGTCCAACTTGTTAGTGCGCGACGGCGGCATTCGAGGAGCCGTCATTCATCCGACGGGCGGCGCGTTTTCCGACGTCACTCTGGGCGCGCGCGGCGAGATTACGGCCGGTGTGGGCGTGCGATTGAAAAGGCTGGCCAGCATGGCGGCAGCCAGCGCGATTGGCGGATTGGAATGGATGGACGGGATTCCAGGCAATGTCGGCGGCGCGCTGCGCATGAATGCCGGCTCCATGGATGTGGAAACATTCGATCAGGTGCTGCGCGTGACCTTTCTGGATGAGGACGGCGTGATTCGCACCCGAGAGCGTGAGGAGATCGTGGTGGCTTACCGCAATGTTGCCGAGCTTCGGCGTAACTTCGCCCTTCAGGCAGTTTTCAAAGGCAAACCCGACACCACCGCCAACATCAAACAACGCTCGGATTCGTTCCGCGAAAAACGCAAAGCCTCTCAACCGGCCGTCGCCTCCGCCGGATGCACGTTTAAAAATCCCACGGAGATCCCCGCCGGCCGCCTGATCGATTCCCTCGGCCTCAAAGGCCTGCATTGTGGCCACGCCGCAATCTCCGAAGTCCACGGAAATTTTGTCGTCAACCACGGCGGTGCCTCCGCCAGCGACATCCTCCAACTCATCGAAACCATCCGACAAAAAGCCCGCTCCGAATCCGGAATCGAACTCGACACCGAGGTGAAAATCCTCGGCGATGACGACACGGTTTTTTAAATCACTGAAATTTCCAGTCTCTCCGCCCATGTCCAGCCAGCCTTCGTCATCGCTTTCCTCAAAGCACATCGCCGTGCTCATGGGCGGCCCCGGATCCGAACGCCAAATCTCGCTCGCATCCGGCCATGCGGTGCTTGCCGCACTCCAAGGACTCGGCTTCAAGGCCGAAGCAGTCGATGTGACCGGCACCACCCTCACCCTGCCCGTGGGCACGGACCTCGCGTTCAATGTGATTCACGGCACCTTCGGTGAGGACGGCCAACTCCAGGAAATCCTCGAACAGCTCGGCGTCGCCTACACCGGTGCCGGCGTGCAAAGCAGCCGCAACGCCTTTGATAAAGTCCTCGCCAAAACCCGCTTCCGCAACGCCGGAGTGCCCACACCACACGCAGAAATCCTCGATGTTTCTAACGGCCTTTGCCTGCCTTCGTTCACCGTGCCATTCGTGGTGAAACCCCCGCGAGAAGGATCCAGTGTCGGCGTCCATGTCGTGCGGAACCCCGCAGACAGCTACGCCGCAGTCCTGGACGCCGCAACCTTTGGCCATGACATCCTAGTCGAAGCCTTTATCGAGGGCAAGGAACTCACCGTCGGCATCCTCGATGACAAGGCGCTCCCTGTCGTCCACATCGCCCCGCGCCAGGGGTTCTATGACCTGTCTAACAAATACCCATGGATGACCGGCGGTGCCGGCAGTGATTACTTCTGCCCCGCAGATCTCGACGAGCCCACCACGCGCGCCGTGCAAAATGCCGCGCTCGCCGCGCACCGTTCACTCGGAATCGAAATTTACTCGCGCGTGGATGTGCTGTTAGATAATCAAAACCGCCCCTTTGTGCTTGAAGTCAACACGCTTCCGGGCATGACAGAAACCAGCCTTCTTCCTAAAGCCGCAGCGGCGCAGAGCCTTTCTTTTCCACAGTTGTGCCAAATCATCGCGGAGCTTTCACTCGCTTTGCGCACCCCATGACTTTTCCCTCCAATCCCATTCGCCCGCCTGTTTGACCCATGATCCCCGCACGTGCCTAACATGAATTTCGCCCGCAGCCAACCCCGCACCCCGGCACGCCAAAACGCCCGGGAGGTTCGCGTGATGTCGCCACGCATCGCTTGGTTGAGCTTGATGAAATGCGCGGGATGGACCGCCAAACTCGTTACCTTGCTCGCCGTGCTCGCCGGCATCGCTTGGGGTGCCTGGCTCGGCATTCAGCGGGCGTTTCATCACAACCCGGATTTCCACTTGCAAGTTATTGCTCTCAATCCGAACACGGCGATCGATGAGTTCGGCCTGATCTCTGCCGCTGGCATTGACCTCACCGCCAGCCCGAGCCTCTTCGATCTCGATATCGAAGAGCTTGAGCGAAAAATCAAATGCCTGCCAGCCATCGCCAAGGTCCGCGCGGAACGTCACCTTCCCGGCACCCTCTCGGTCACTGTGACCCCACGCGTCCCCAAGGCTTGGATTTCCTGCAGCCCCACCGATCTCTCAGACACCCGCCATGTCGGGGACTTGTTAGTCGACCAGGAACGGGTCGCCTATCCCTGTCCGGAACTTCAAATGGAAACCGCACGCACCTTGCCCGTTATCCGCCTGTTCGGGCCAGGATCCCCCTCTGTCAAGGCGGGCGACAAAATCCCGCAGTCCGCACTGGAGTTTTGTTTTTTGTTATTGGATGCCGCGCGTGACGCCGACGAGGATGCGCCCCAATGGATTGAGTCAGTCCGCCAAGTCAATGAGTGGTCGCTGCTGCTGGTGACACGAAAAGGCACTTCGGCAACCATGGGTCTTTGGGACCACGAGCGCCAGATTCAGAGCCTTCGCGCGGCGATGGACCACGCCACAGAAAAAGGTTATCTGATTGACACGATCAACCTCATCCCGAAATACAATATCCCCATCACCCTGTGTGATGATGCCCCTCCGCCTCCGCGGGCGATCCCTGTCTCGATCCTCGAAGCCACCGGCGCTAACCTACCTCAAAACACCCGCGACCCGCTTCCACAAAACAATTGATACCCCTTTTCTCTCACCCTCATGGCACGTCGCACCAAAATTCACGTCGGACTCGAAATTGGCACCAGTAAAACCTGCATGGTGATTGGTGAAGTCAAGCCCGATAGCGCCGTCAAAATCCTCGGCATCGGCGAAACCAAAAGCGCCGGCGTCCGCAAAGGTGAAATCTATGATTACTCACAAGCCCGCGCCTGCCTCAAGGACGCGTTGACCAAAGCCGAGGACAGCAGCGATGTCGAAATCGGAAGCGTCTTTCTCGCGGTCACCGGTGCCCACATTCAAGGCGTGAATCACCGTGGCACCTACCGCTTGCCAGACGGTGAACCGGTCGTGTCGTCAGAACATGTCGAGGAAGCCCGCACCATTGCCCGTGAAGTGCATATCCCTCAGGATCATGTCTATATCCACCCGATCATCCGCAACTACTGGCTCGACGGACTCGAACACTCCACCTCACCCATGGGGCTGTTTGGAAAAACCGTTGAGGCGGATTTTCATGTGGTGCATGGCATCGGAACCCGCCTCCAAAATAGCATCCGCTTGGTCCGAGAAATGCCGTTAGAAGTCGATGACATTGTGTTTTCACCTATCGCGACCGCCCAAATGGCGCTCGATCGTGAACCTCGTGATCGCGGGGCGCTGGTCATTGATATCGGCGGCGGCACCACGGACTACGCACTCTATCTTGGCGGCGTCATCACCGCCTCGGGCTGCATCCCCGTGGGTGGCGACCACATCACCAATGACATCCACCTCGTCACTGGCTTACCATTTTCCAAGGCGGAACACCTCAAAATCACGGAAGGAGATGCCTCCCCGACCCCCGCGCGCCCGACCGGCACCGCCAAGCTCACTGATGAACGGGGCTATGCCGATGTCGAAGTGAATCGTGCCATATTGAACGCGGTCATTCACCAGCGCTTAGAGGAAACCCTGCGCCTCGTGCTCCAACGCCTTCCCACCGGTGCCGTCTCGGCCATCGGTGCCGGAGTCTTTCTCACCGGCGGCACCAGCCTGATGCGCGGTTTCAGCGATCTCGCGAGTGAGGTCTTCGGCCGTGACATCTATCTTTCGGAACCCCCCGAAATCAGCGGCGTCCAAGCAAATTTCAAGGACCCCCGCTACGCCACCGCCATCGGCCTGATCCGCTACGCCCAGATTTTTGAAACCGAACGAGCCACGCCGCCGGGCGTCCTCGGCAAAATATCCCGCTTGTTCTGGCCGTTTGGTCGCTGACTCATTTGATGTTAGATCGCATTGGAGATGGAACCACACAGCCACGCACCGGTGATTTCAAACCCATAACTGATAACCCGTCACTCATATCATGATTCCCTACACACGCGATTCCCGACAGATCATTCCTACCTCAGCCATCAAAATCATTGGCTTAGGCGGCGCAGGAACCAACATCCTCGAACGCATCGCCCTTGACGGCATGGAAGGCGCTGAATTGGTCGCGCTCAACACGGACATTCGCACGCTCGACTCATGCCTTGCCCAAGAAAAAATCCAGTTAGGGTCCGAGCTCACGAAAGGTTTGGGCACCGGAGGAGATCCCGACCTTGGTCAGCGCGCGGCACTGGAAGCCGAGGATGCGATCCGATCGGCTGTGAAAGGCCGCCGCATTGTATTTCTTTGTGCGGGCTTGGGCGGCGGCACCGGCTCTGGGGCGGCACCGCTCGTCACGCGCATCGCCCGTGAGACCGGTGCTTTCGTCGTCGTCTTCGTCACCATGCCCTATGCTTTCGAGGGCAAACGGCGCCGCGACCAAGCCGAAACCTCCCTCAACGAGCTCGCCGCGCTTTCCAATGCCTTGATCACCTTTGACAATAACCGCATGGGCGAGCTCGTGCTTGCCAAGCAAGGCATCCATGAGGCGTTCCTCGCGGCCGATCACATGATCTGTGAGTCCATGAAGGCCATCATCCGCCTCGTCATCCGCCCAGGACTCATCAATATCGGGCTCGATGACCTCATGAGCGCGCTGAGCATGAACCGCTCGCGCTGCCTGTTCGGCTCGGCCATCGCCACAGGAAAAGACCGTGCCATCCGCGCCCTGCGCAACGCTCTCGCCAGCCCGCTACTCGATCAGGGCGCACTCCTCAGAGAAGCCCAAACCGTGCTCGTCCACCTCCTCGGTGGTGAAAATCTAACACTCTTTGAAATCGAGCTTCTCATGCAGCGCCTGCAAAAATTCATACCGGATGACGCGCATGTGCTTTTTGGTGCTGCCGTGGACCCCGCCATGGGAGATTCTCTGTCACTCACTCTGATCAGCGCGTTGCCAGAGAATTCACTCGCCATGACTCCACGCGCCTCGTGCAGCCGCTCGTCTAACGACATCGGGTCTTCCGAACCCGATCTCACGGGCCTCCAGGCACCGCCGCGAATCGATGACCACGCCTTCGATCCCGAACCGTTCGCGGAGTCCATCATGCCTCAAGAACCCGAGATTTTCCACTCGGATTTGCCTGTGAATCCACCCGATCTGGAATTGGAGGATTTCCCATTTGCCGATGAGATCGCAACGGACTCGCCCGCCGCACCGCATCCCGCTCCACGCCATGTCGAGCCCGAAACAGCCCAGGTGGCGATCGCAGATTTTTTCGCCGTGCAAGCCGAAGAAGCCCCCGACAGTTGGCTCGATTCAGACCGCTTGATGCATTCGGACCGCTTGATGTTTCCAGATCATTTGATCGAACCGGAAAGTCTGATAGAGCCGGATCATTTGATCGAACCGGAACATTTGATGGCTGCTGAAAGTCTGATAGAGTCGGACCAATTATTGGCTGCGGAAAGTGAGCCAGCTCCGATTCCAGATGACGACGAGCTCACGGATCGTGGTTTTAGCGCTCCGGAATTTTCTCCGCTTCTTCCGAAAAAGCGGCCGCCGGGGATCACGCCGTGGTCGATTGCCAAAGGCCCGAAATCGCTCGCGCCAGAGTTGGAACCCATCGAATGGATCACCCCTCCCCCGGAACCCGATGTCCCCAAACTCAAACTCGGCAGCAAACCCGCCACCCCACAAAGCGAGCTTTCCTTCGAATCCACCCCGCGCGGCCGTTTCGAAGGAGAAACCCCGAATGTTTTCGAGGGAGAAGATCTCGACCTCCCCCCCTTCCTTCGCAAGAAAAAATAATATCCCCTTCCCCGCCGCGCGGCATCCCCATGAAATCCCTCCAAGCGCATGAAATCCCAGGCCACGTCACCGTCACCACCGGCCATGGAGGATTGCCGGCAATTCAAATCAATACCGACTGGAGCCTCACAGAAGTTTATCCGCACGGCGCCCACGTCACCGGCTTCCAATTGAAAGGCAGCGCGCCGGATACCCGCACCCCGGCAGATCAGACGTCCTACCCGGCTCCCCTTTTGTTTCTGAGCGCGGCGAGTGAGTTCCATGCCGACAAGCCGATCCGCGGCGGAGTGCCTGTGATCTTCCCCTGGTTCGGCCCACGCGATGGAATGCCCGCCCACGGCCATGCCCGCTTGACGGACTGGGAATTGTTAGAAACAGCGGTTTTACCCGACGGGTCGATTCGTTTGCACTTCAGGCTTCCATCTAACGGGTGCTGCACCGTGGACTATTTCGTGACTACCGGCCGCTCACTCGGATTGGAGATGGTCGTCACCAACACCCGCGAAACGGATTATACTTTTGAAAATTGCCTCCACACGTATTTTCAAGTGGGCGCAGTTGAATCCATCGAAATCACCGGCCTCCAGGGCGCGCGTTACCTTGATCTTCTGCTCGCCGCCGAATTCACCGAGTCCGGCGATCCGATCCGAATCGCCGCAGAGATCGACCGCACCTATCAGAATACCCGCGCCACTGTGGAAATTTCCGACCCTGTGCTGGCCCGCACGATTCGCATCCGGAAATCCGGCTCGCTTTCCACGGTGGTCTGGAATCCTTGGACTGCAAAATCCAAGCGCATGCCTGACTTCGGCGACGAGGAATACCGGCAGATGGTTTGTGTGGAATCCGGCAACATCGGCGAGAACGCCATCACCCTTGCCCCCGGGCAACGATCGTCGATGAAAGTGGAAATCGACTGCCTCTGAATTCGCGAGCGCGGCGAGAACGAAGGAAGACTCCCGAGCCGATCAAACAACCCAGAGCCATCAGGCTGCCGGGTTCGGGAACCGCCGTGAGGTTGCTCAGGGTGATGAAATGACTTCCCTCCATCGGTGTCGCGAAGTTCGATCCGCCGGTTTCGGCATTGTATTGGATAGTCCATGTGTTGTGATAGTCATCCTCAAAGGTCTCTCCATTTTCCAATTCATTCATGCCATAGGTGAAGAATCCGCCATTCCATGTGCCGGCATATTGAATGAGCGACAAGGTGGTGCTGTTCGCGGCAAACGCGGCCGGCGTGCCTGCAAGATCTGTGAGAAGCAGATGCACCGCCTGCCCGGATTCACGCGCCAGGGACAGGTTGCCGTTGACGATCTGAAGGTCGGCCGCCAGATACGCGGAATTCTCGAAGGAATTCATTTCATACGAGAACGAGGAACCCGACTCGAAAACCAAAGCCCCGGTTTTCAGTGCACCCAAGGTGACACCGGGGGACAGTACGCCGCTCACAGTAGCTGCGCCTGGAAGTATACCCGTGCCGCCCAAAGTCGCGTTGACGGAAACATTCACGGCCGCACTGCCGGCATGCACCCCATTGACGATCAGGGTGCCTCCACTCACCGTCGTGATCCCCGTGTAGGAATTCGTGCCGCTCAGCACCAAGGTGCCGTCTCCGGACTTGGTGAGACCACCGGAACCTCCACGGTCGGCGACAATACCCCCATACGTCAGCGTGTGGGTCGAGGCGACGTCCACAATGCCAGCGCCACTTCCAGAAGCCGGCCCAATGGCAAGGCCACGAGAACTGTCGAGCGTGAACGTGCCTGTGACGGACAGCGTGGCTCCCGCGTCCAGCACGAGGCTGCCCGCAGTCGGGGTGTCGAGCGCGTGTCCGAGGTTTGAGTCGGCACTCACCCGCAGGGTGCCTTCCGTGAGAGTGGTGCCGCCGCTGTAGTTGTTAGAACCGGTGAGTGTTAGAATGCCGGTGCCGACCTTGGTGAGAGAAGTCGTGCCGTTGCCGTCAATAATGGTTCCGTCAAACGTGCTGGTTTGGTGATTGGCCCCGACGGTGAGGCCGGCCGCTCCCGTTTGGGTGTGGGTCACGAGGCCGGAGCCGTCAAGTCCGTTGACGGTGATGAGGGTGTTGTTGAGGTCAAGCGTGGCGCCGGCCGCCAACGAGACATTGCCCTTACCCGCGCCTGAGGGGATCGCCTGCGCATGGTCCACCTGCAGGGTGCCTTCGCTCACGAGGGTGTCTCCGGTGTAGGTATTTGCGCCGGAAAGCGTGAGGGTGCCGCCGCCATCCTTGGTGAGGCTTCCGCCCATGCCGAGGATGCTGCTGATCGAGGTGTCACCCGCGCCTCCAACCGTTAGAGCATCACTGCCGGTGATGGTTCCAGTGTTAGACAAAGTGAGCGATCCCGTGTCAGATTGGATGCGCGCCGCACTGCCGAGCGTCAACAACCCGCCGTAGACATTGTTTCCACTGATATTGCGCAGCGCACCGGTGGTGCTGATCCCCGTGCCGTTCAGGGTGAGCGCTTCCGCACCCACCGCAATGTCTCCCTGAAGTTGCAACGCGGCCCCGTCGCCCACCGTGGTGAACCCGTCAGTCGTGCCAAGCGCCGTCGCGTTTTGGATATTCAAGACACCCGCCGTCACGGTCGTGAGGCCGCTGTAGGCATTCGCCCCGGTAAGCGTCAGCGTGCCGGACCCGTCCTTCATAAGGGAACCACCGACTCCGGTGATGCTTCCGGCAAAAATTGTGTTAGAAACGCCGGCGACAGTGAGAGCATGATTTCCGAGATTCACATAGCCGCCGGATGTGCCGCCCCCTGCGAGAGAGCCAATGGTCTCGCTGGCGTTGAGTTGCAACAGAGCGCCTGGAGTATTGGCCAGAATGACGGCCTCGGTGTCGGCGATAGCCGCGCCATTGGATAGCAGCAGCGTGCCGGTCTCCACATGGGTCGCGCCGGTGTAGGTATTCGTTCCCGTGAGTTCCACGACGCCAGGCCCAAACTTGGTGAGACCAAACGCTCCGCCACTTTGCCCGATCGCTCCGGTGATGATGAGTTGGTCGGAATCCGCGTCGATGCCCGAATCGGCCGTCAACGTGATCGCCCCGTTGTAGGTGTTAATTCCTAACAAAGAGCATACTTCGCCGCCATCGAGCGTGAGAGGCTCGTTCACTGTCAGGCCGTCTCCGTAAAGCTCAAGTTCACCGCCGGACATGACCGTTGTGCCGCCGGCCACGGTTCCAAGCGACAGAGTGTGACTGACGCGGAGGATTCCATTTTCGATGACCGTCGCGCCGGTATAATCATTGCCGGTGCTCAGCGTCACGGTGCCAATGCCGATTTTTGTGAGTGCTCCCGTGCCGCTGATCAAGCCCGTCAAAATCACATCGCTGTTATCGGTATCGAGGGTGCCGCCGCCGCTATTGAGCAGGATACTGCGGGCACTGGAAAAGCCGTTCGAAAAGGCAAGCGTGCCGCCATCAAAGGTGAGACCGCCGGTGCCACCCAAATGGTGATCCACGCCGACGCGCAGGATGCCGCTGTTGATGGCGGTGCCACCGGTGTAGGTATTGATTCCGTTGAGTGTCAGGGTGCCGAGACCGGCCTTGGCGAGTCTGCCTGCACCGCTGATCACGCCATCAAAATCCGAATTCGCGGCGCTCTGAAGGGTCAGCACACTGCCGCTGCCGGTCGTGACCGCACCGCCGCCGACCAAGCTGGCGATCGTTTCGGAATAAGTGCCCAAGGCGAAGGTACCATTGACTGTCACGCTTGCAGCATCCGCGATCTGGTGGGATGCGAGCAGTGCCACGGTGCTGCCAGTGCCGATTTGCAAATCGCCGCCAAACGCATTCACGCCTGCGGTTTTGTTCAAATGCAATGTGCCACCAATGACATCGGTCAGTCCGCCGTAGGTATTGGCTGCGGCACCGCTCAAGGTCAGCGGGCCGGCACCCGATTTAGTGAGATTCATTCCGGCACCGCTGATCGGGCCGCTGATATCGAGGCCGTAGTCGCCGGCGGCGATGCCGATATCCAAGTCATGCGCGAGGATCACCGGGGCATCGATCACGTTGTTCGCGTGAGCGTTGTTAGGGGCGCTGAGAATCTGGATCGAGCCGGCACTTCCGACCTCGTCCAAGGTCAAGGTTGATCCGTTAGTCGCATGGATCGTGAATGCCGTGGAGTCATTGTTGAAAGCGATCGAACCGACCGTCACGCTGGAATCAAGTGTGACCGTCTCGGCGCTTGCGAAAACAGGATCCCCATCCTTCAAGTAATTGTTGTTGAGGAAAAGCGCCTCCGCCCCGACAGCATTCGGCACCACGCCCGTCCACCAGTTGGCGGCGGAGCTCCAATGAGTATTGGCACCACCTTTTTTCCATTGCTGTGCGATGGCCGTGACATCGAGGTCAATCGAGGTTTCGCCCGTGTTATTTGTGAGGCTGAGGTTATACAATCCGCTATGGGGATCGGCCAATGCCAGATTCGAGATACTGGAGAAAGCCGTTCCGGCGTAGTCAAACAAGTGATAGGTTCCAACGGCCATCAGGCCGGTGTTGATGATGTCAATGGTCGAGGCACCGGCCAGGGTGAACGCGTTGCTTCCGATGACGCGAACCACGGGCGTGGCAGTCAGCACGCCCAGTTGGAACGTGCTGAAAGCGCCGGCATCCAGTGTCAGTCCGCCAAGCGTGAGAGTGCCGCCGCTGCGCGATAGCAACTCGCCTGTGCCTTTGATTTCAACGGCTCCAGAAATGGATCCTGTGAGATTGGCGCTACTCCCGTGGGCATCCGGCAAGCCGCTGAGAGTGCCGGCGTTTTGCACGGTCACGGCACCTGAACCGGTGGCGCTTCCGCTTCCGTTATTCACCTGCAACACACCATTTTCCACAATCGTTCCGCCGCTGTAAGTGTTGGCGTTGGTGATGATCATGGTTCCCGTTCCAAGCAAATCCAATTTGCCCGCCCCATAAATCAAGCCGTTTCGCTGTTGAACGTAACCGTTGGTAATGTCGATTTTCGCCATACCGCCGATACCTACCGAATCGCCAATCAGTTCGATTTGTCGTTCAGTGGACCAGGAGCCCACAGCAATCCTCAAGGTCGCCCCATCATAGATGTGATGGGCATACAAGTTGCTACCTGCGGGCGGCTGAGGACCGGGTGCCTGGCCGCTGGTGGAAACGAGCGTGCCTTCTCTGATATACGTGCCGCCGGTATAAGTATCCACGCCACCGAGTGACAGTGTGCCCTCGCCGGTCTTGATGAGACTGCCGCTGCCGCTGATGACCGAACTGAACGTGTATTCAAGGGTCGCGCCACTGGCCACCTCGAAGGCGCCGCCCACACCTCCACCCGCACCTAACAACTCGGTGGAGCGTGAGGTGTTGAAAGAATCCGTCACCATCAGGGCCGCGCCGCCACCGATGGTGAGAGCATTGCTTTCAAAACCAAGAGCCGCGGAGTTGGCGACACTCAGTTTGCCCGCCGTGATCGTGGTGCCGCCGCTGTATTCGTTGGTGCCGGAAAGTGTCAACGTCCCAGTGCCCACCTTGGTCAAGGCGGTCGTGCCATTGCCATCCTCAATCAAACCCTCGAACGCGCTGGCTTGATTGTTAGTGCCGATGCTTAGCGTGACCGTTCCGGTTTGAGTGTTACTCACCCCACCGGTGCCGGACAAGCCGTTGACGGTGATACTGATGTTGTTGAGGTCAAGCGTGGTGTCTGCGGCCAGGCCGAGGATTCCTTTGTTAGAACCCGATGGAATGGCCAGCGCATTGCCGATTTGCAGGGAACCCACGCTCACCAAAGTATCACCGGAATAGGTATTCACGCCACCGAGAGTGAGCGTGCCAAGACCGGTTTTGGTGAGACCGCCGATGCCGCTGCCGTTGTTGGCGATGATGCCATTGTAGGTCAAAGTCTGGTTTTGAGCAGCGTCGAGGATACCGCCGCCGCTGCCGGATGCCGGGCCGACGAGGATGCCGCGATTGGCATTGATTTCAAAGGTGTTGCTGGCGGAGACGCCGCCGCCGTTGAGCACGATGTTGCCGGGGGTCGGCGAGGCGGGGATGGCACCCAAGGCCCCGGTGGAGGTGATCGCTAACAGGCCGCCGGTGACGATGGTTCCGCCGGAATAACTATTGACGTTGGACAGCGTGACCGTGCCCGAACCGGTCTTGGTCAGGGCGATCACGCCGGCACCGTCATTGATCGTGCCGCCGAAAATGCCCGAACCCCCACTGGCACCGGTGGTCAAGGTGACCCGGGTCGCGCTGTTGTTCGTGATCGACCCAGTGCCAGCGAGGCCGTCAATGGAAATCACATGGCCATTCAGATCAAGCGCGCCCGCATTCGCAATGGTCAGGGTGCTGAGGGACGAAAGCGCGGTGTCGCTCCCGATGGACACCGTGCCGCCGGAAATCGTGGTCGCTCCGGAAAAGATATTGTTTCCTGATAGAGTTAGGGTGCCCGTGCCAGTCTTGCTCAGGCCGATCGTGCCGAGCCCGTCATGGATGTTGCCGGTAAAGCTTGTGCTCTGGTTGTTAGAACCAACAGCCAGGACCGAGGCACCAAGGTGATTCGTCACCAAGCCGCTTCCGGACAGGCCGTTGAGCGACAAATCATAGTCATTCAATTCGAGCGTGCCGAGCGCGCCAACAGTGACATTTCCCTTGTTAGGTCCCGAGGCGATGGCATAGGCATTGCCGATTTGCAGTGTGCCTCCGGTGATCGTGGTGTCACCGGAGTACGTGTTGACACCCCCGAGGCGCAACTGCCCGGTGCCGATTTTGGTCAACGCGGTGGTGCCGGAGCCGTCTAGCAGCACCCCTGTGAAATTGCCAGACCCGTTGTTGTCGCCCACGGTGAGAGTGACGGACGAGCTCGCGGTGTTGGTGAGGGTACCTGCGCCGCTCAGTCCGTTGACGGTGATGCTCAAATTGTTCACGTCGAGCGTGCCGTTGAGCGTCAGGCCGCCCTTGCCCGAGCCGCTGGGCAGCGCGGCGGCATTGCCGAGTTGCAGCGTGCCCGACGAGATCGTCGTCTCGCCGGAGTAGGTGTTAGTGGAATTGACAAGCACAGTGCCGGTGTTGGCTTTTGTGAATCCCCCGCTTCCGGAAATAACGTTGTCGAACACGGCATTCCCCGCGCCGCCGAGCGTGAAGGTGCCGGAAGCCGTGGCGATCCCGCCACTTGTGAGTGTCAGGGTTTTTCCAGAGGTGGTGATATTCATCTGCCCGCCGCCCGCGTTGACCTCGAAGCCGCGCGTGAATGTGAGATCGGCATTGGCGGTGTAAGAAAGGATCCCCTGGTGCGTTGCATCACCCAGAATAACCGCAGTGCTGGCAGAACCCAGATTTCCACCCATGCCCGGATTGGCCACACTCACCGTGCCATTTTGAATGGTGGTGGTGCCGCTGTAAGTGTTGACACCTGTTAGGGTGAGTGTGCCCGATCCGCTTTTGGTAAGGGCGACGGCCTTGCTTCCATCGGCGATGACGCCGCTAAAAGTGGTGGTGGTGCCGCTGGCACCGGCAGTAAGGGTGGCGGCACTGCCGCCATTGTTGTTGAGGGTGCCGGTGCCGAGCAAGCCGTCGATGGTGATATTATTGCCATTCACGTCGAGCGTTCCGCTGCTGTTAATCGTGACCGAGCTGGTCGCGGACAAGCCGGTGCTGCTTCCCATGGCGAGCGTGCCCGCGCTGATGGTGGTAGCTCCCGAGTAGCTGTTGTTTCCAGAAAGCGTCAGCGTGCCGGCACCGGTTTTCGTGAGAGCCACACTGCCGACACCATTTTGAAGATTTCCCGCGAAGGTCGACGTCTGGTCGGACGCCCCAGCGGTCAACGTGGCGGCGCCTGCTTCGCTGTTAGAAATGAGTCCGCTCCCTGACAAACCATTGACAGCGGTGGAGAACCCGGCGAGATCCAGCGTGCCATTGAGAGTGATGTTGCCTTTTCCGGTGCCAGAGGGCAGGGCTGACGCGATTCCGAGTTGTAGCGTTCCGTTAGAAACCGTGGTGGTGCCGGAATAGGTGTTGAGACCACCCAGTGTGAGAAGGCCCGCACCGTTCTTGGTGAGGGCAACGGTGCCGTTGCCATCCTGGATGACACCGCCAAAACTTCCGTTCGCATCGTTGCCGCCCGCTGTGAAGAGGACCGCGCCGGCCAGCGCATTGGTGACGGTGCCCGTTCCAGACAAGCCGTTGAGGGTGGGACTGAGATTGTTGAGGTCGAGGGTGCTGCCTGAAGAAAGCGTGAGATTTCCTTTTCCGGTGCCGGACGGGATGGCCGCCACATTGCCGAGCCGCAGGGTGCCGCCAGAAATCGTGGTGTCACCGGCGTAACTGTTAGCACCATTAAGAACGAGAGTACCGGTGGTGTTGGTTTTGGTGAGCCCGCCGGTTCCGCCGGAGTTGTTTGCAAGGATGCCGCCGTAAGTGAGTGTGGTGCCCGCACCGACAGCCAGCGTGCCGGTGCCGCTGCCGGAAGTCGGGCCAACGGCAATGCCACGGTTCGAGTTGAGCGTGAAGGTGGCGCTGGTGGAGAGTGTGCCGCCGTTGAGGACAAGATTGCCGGCGGTGGCTACTCCGGGCGCGCCACCGAGATGGCTGTCCGCACCGACCGAAAGAATGCCGCCGGTCACGGTGGTGCCGCCGGTGTAGATGTTAGTGCCTGATAATGTCGACGTGCCTCCTCCGCTCTTCGAGACGCTCATCGTTCCGCTGCCGTTGCTGATCACACCGGAGAAAGTGCCGCCCTGATCATTCCCGCCGATGCCGAGGACGGCGGCACCCGCCACGCCGCTGGTGACCGCTCCAGCACCTGTTAGACCGTTGAGGGCTACTGCACGACCATTGAGATCAAGGGTTCCACTGACGCTCACATTGCCTTTACCGCTGCCTGATGGAATCGCAGCGGCGTTGCCGAGCGTCAGCGTGCCCCCGGAAATGGTGGTGTCGCCGACGTAGGTATTGATGCCACCCAGCACGAGCGTGCCGGTCGTGTTGCTCTTGGTCAGGCCGCCGGTGGCGGTGCCGTTGTTGGCGATGATCCCATTGTAAGTCAGGGTGGTGCCTGCCGCAGGGGCCAGGATCGCCGCCGTGGTGCCGCTCGGACCGATGCCGATGCCGCGGTTGGCATTGAGGGTTAGATTCGCGGTGGTAGCGAGTGTTGCGCCACCGGTGATGGTGATGATGTCCGGGGTGGCGGTGCCGGGAAGAGCGCCCAAATTGTCATCACTGCTGATGCTGATGCTGCCGGCTCCAAGGGTGGTGCCTCCGCTGTAGGTGTTAGAACCTGCCAGCG
>CAIYYV010000205.1 GCA_903930425.1 Akkermansiaceae bacterium
GCGGGGACTTTTTTCACCGAGCGGGTGAAGAGTTCCTTGAAAGGGATGGATTGGTCGAGGAGGTGGTTGATTTCCTCCCGATCGAGGGACGCGATGTCGAGCAGGTCTTTATGAGGCATTCCGGAGTTGGGGAAAATAGTGGAGGGCGCCGAACACGATGACGAAGAGGGAAATCACGGCGATGAATGCCGCATGATGGCGGGAGACCGGTTTTTTGAAGAAGATAAAGACCGCGACGAGCAGGGAAACGGCGACGACAGGAGCGGTGATGGCGAGGGGCACTTGATAGCTGACACAGGCAATGGCAGCGGCGGGGGAGCAGAGGTATCCGGGGATGAGGAGCGCGGGGTGGACGGCGGCCCGTTTGGGATTGGCGATCGGGGTGAGCATCGCGAGGGCTTCACGGCGGCGGATTTCTTGAAGTTCCGCGTCGCTATGGCGATGGGACGGGAGATTGGAATGGGGGGAAGGGATCGATTGCGACTCGGCCGGCAGGAGGACGGGTTCGGATTTGCGCAGGGTATGGACGGCTTTGGGGCCGGAAGGAGGAGAGGGAGCGACGGGAGGCGGCGCAGGGTGGGGCGCAGGCAGGGGAACGGTGAGGGCTTGGATGGGAGAATCAGCAGCCTCGCGGAGTTTGACAATGGCTCCGAAGGGCTTTTTTTTCTGGGGCAAGAGGGTCATGGATTCGGTTTTTCGACGATTTGCACTTGGTCCAAGCCGTCCGAGCCTTCTAACGAAACCCAGACATGGTCGTGGCGGCGGGTGTCCAGGGTGAGGCCGACATAATCCGGTTGGATGGGCATTTCGCGGTGACCGCGGTCGATGAGGACCGCGAGTTCCACCTTGGCGGGGCGCCCGTAATCCGAGAGGGCGCCGAGGGCCGCGCGAATGGTGCGGCCGGTAAAAAGCACATCGTCGACGAGGATGATATGGGCACCCTCCACCGTGAACGGGATGTCGCTTTGTTGGAGAGCGGGGTTGGTGTGGAGGTGTTCAAAATCGTCCCGATAGAGTGAGATATCGAGCACGCCGAACGAGAGATCGCGGTCGTCTTCGGAGAGGATGTTGAGGAGGCGTTGGGCGACTTCATCGCCGCGGCTATGGATGCCGATGAGAGCGAGGGCTTTGCCATGGGTTTTCTCACGGATGGCCAAGGCAAGGTTTTCCAGTGCGGTGGCGATGTCCTGGGCGGTGAGCGTGAGAGGGGGCATATGCGGGTCAATCGAAGTTAAGGATACCGATATCGTGCCGGCGTTGCAAGCCATCGAATCGGATGAGGTCAGCTGCGGCATGGGCGCGGCAGGCGGCGGCTTCGCGGGTATCGGCCTGGGCGACCACGGCGAGCACGCGGCCGCCGTGAGTTTCCCACGAGTGATCGGACATTTTGCGGGTGCCGGAGTGATAGATGCGCGCGTTTTCCGGAAGGGTGAGGTCGCTGATGAGGTCGCCGGCGCGAGAGGATTCCGGATACCCGGCGGACGCGAGGACGACACACACGCTCCATCCGTCATGGAAGGAAAGCAGGTCGCGGCGGAGCGACCCAGTGGCACCGGCGAGGCAGAACGAAGCAAGATCACCTTGAACCAAAGGCATCACCGCCTGGCACTCGGGGTCTCCAAAACGGCAGTTGTATTCGATCACTTGCGGGCCGGTGGGAGTGAGCATCAACCCGAAATAGAGAAACCCGCGATACGGCAAGCCGTCGTTTCGGAGGCCCGCAAGGGTGGGTTGGACGATGTCCTTTTCAATGGATGCCATCACATCCGGAGGGATCAATGAGCGGCTGGCGACGGCACCCATGCCGCCGGTGTTAGGGCCGAGGTCGCCGTCGAGCGCACGTTTGTAATCACGGGCCGGCGCAAACACGAGGTATTGATCATCCACGATGGCAGCGAAAATGGAAACCTCGGGACCGGTGAGACATTCCTCGACCAGCACGCGCCCCGGACCAAAACGGCGCCGAGTGAAAACCTCATCGAGAAAGGCCGACGCGGACTCCTCATCCGGACACACCGCCACCCCTTTACCGGCGGCGAGGCCGTCATACTTGAGCACGGTCGGGTATTGGCCATCGATTGCGAGCATCGCCGCTTCCAAAGTCTCCGTGGCGATCGCCCGTGCGGTCGGAATCCCATGACGCAGTAAAAAATTTTTCGCGAACTCCTTGCTGGCTTCGAGTTGCGCGGATTCCTTTGGGGGGCCCCAGCAGGGAATGCCGTTTTGGGCGCAGAGGTTGGCGAGTCCCTCGCCTTTGATCAAGTAGCTTTCCTCGCCCGCCACGCAGAGATCGATCGAGTGGGCAAGCATCCATGCGATGAGCGATTCGAGATCGGTGGCCGAGGTGGGTTTTGCGATTTCAAAAATCGCGTCGCTGCCGGGGAAGCAGAACAATTCGGGTTTGGCAGGAGATTCTGCTAGAGTGCTGACGAGCGCGTGTTCGCGTCCTCCTTTTCCGACGACCAGAATTTTCATCCGCAGAGGTTTTCGCGGATTTTTCAAAAAGACTCAACCCTGAATCTCAATCGTGAATCGAAGTGTCGGCGATCGGATAGACCCACCCGGCGCGGAGGATCAAGGGATCTCAAAAACCACGGTGGGGGGAGCTTCGCGGACACCGGGATGTTCCTGGCGGACCACCCGCGAGCCAAACCATTGCTCGAACATGCGGAGTTCCATGGCGATGGCCCGGGGGTAATGCTCGAACACGCGCTGGAGCGGGTTGTGCAATTCCACAATCCGCACCGGTTGACCGGGATCGCACTCGCAGCGGCTCGTGCCCCCTAACTTTTCGCGGTGCGCGGCGAGTTTGACGGCTTTATCCGCCGTGGAGGAATCATTTGCGTGATGAGGATCCATGCTCGCGAGCTGCTTTTGAAAATGCTGGAAGAGCAGCTTTTCGGGCGCGCTTTCGCCATGCATCAACCTGATAGAATCGAGCAATTCGAGGGTGAAATCCACGCCGACCTGCGGAAACAAAGCATCCGCCTTGAGGGCCAAGCTGTAGAAAATCTCCGGGCGGCCGATCCCGGCCCGGGGAAGGCGAGTGCGCAGCAGGTAGCCGGCTCGCGTGAGGGCTTCGCAATGCGTTTTCACGGCCATGTAGCTGCTGCCGGTTTTCCGGGCGAGCTCGCTCACGGACATGCCACCTGAGCGTTTGAGTTCCTCCAGCGCGATGCGCCATGGACGTTTGACCAAATCTTTGAATACCGGAAGAAGCATGGCGGATTGACTCACGATCGGCGAATCCGCCACCGCAGGCAATCCGTAATTTCGTTTTGAAAGCGATCCCATGGCTCCGTGACAGAATTCACTTCTCTGTTTGCCACGGGTGTCGTTGGCGGTCATGCTGCAGGCATGTTCGCACGCACCGGGATGCTGCTCGTTGTTTCCGGCCCATCGGGATCGGGAAAAACCACCCTTTCACGCCGCTTGGCGAAGGCGCCTGACGTGCATTATTCGATTTCCTGCACCACACGGCCCGCACGACCGGGAGAAGTGGGCGGTCGGGATTACCATTTTCTCACTCGCGAAGCCTTTGTCGCCCGGCTTGAGGCGGGGGATTTTTTGGAACACGCGGTGGTGCACGGCCATCTGTATGGATCGCTGAAGACCGAGGTGCTGTCGCATCTCAAGGCGGGGATAGACGTCGTGATGGACATCGATGTCCAAGGAGCCGAGCAAGTCCGGAACTGTGCGGATCCGGAGATTCGTCAAGCTGCGGTGGATGTGTTTGTGATGCCGTCAAGTCCTGAGGAATTGCAGACTCGTTTGTTAGGCCGGGGGACCGACAGCGCGGAAGTCATCGCGCTTCGGCTGACGAATGCTCTCGATGAAATGCGGCACTGGAGAGCCTACCGCTATGTCCTTTTGTCCTCCACGAGGGAGGAGGATTACGCACGCTTCACCGCGCTCGTCGCCGCCGAACGCATGAGGGTCTCGCGAATCACGAACGGCTGACTTTACGGTTTCTTTCGTCAGACGCGGGCGTTAGGGTGCCGCGTGATCACCCCGCGAAGAGACCTGTTAGTAGCTGCACCCGCGCGCTGGGACGAGGCGTGTTTCGCAGTGCCCGCTGTGCGCGCGTTGATGGCCTCAGGCATGGGCATTGGCGTGATGTGCCGCATCGACCAACAGGCATTCTGGCAAACCGTGGCGGGCTTGGAGGTGCTGACTTTCCCGATGAAGGCGAAGGCGAAATCCATCGCCGCGGAGATTCGCGGGTCGTGGCAGGCGGCCTTGCTTTGGGAAGCCGGCCCGGTCGCTGAAGCCGCGCACCGCGCCAGCGTGCCTCGGCGCTTAGGACCACCAGATCGCACCCTGAAAAAATACCTCACCCAACCACTCGCATGCGCCGAACAAGCACTGGACCATCGCGTCAGGCACTACCTGTCGGCCGTCGAGGAAATGGGAATCCAGACTGCCAACGCGGAATTTTTTGCGCCCGCGGATCTCGGTGCTGATCTCACGCCCGGATCCGTGCTCGTCTGCCCGGATTCTGATTACGGACCCAGTCACGAATGGCTGTTAGACCGGTGGTTGGAAATTTCTAACAATCTAACGGACGAAGGATGCCGCGTGACCGTGGCCGGTCTGGGCGGTGGCCGCGGATTCGGCCAGTCCCTCGCCCGCCATCTCGGCGAGCGGGCGCGGTTTTGGGATGCCTCAGTGCTGTCGGATTCCCTGCCCGAACTGGCGGCGCACGCGCTCGTCATTGCGGCGGACGGTTCGCTGCCGCACCTGGCCGCCCACACCGGGGCGACTTGCGTCACGCTTTTCGGCCCGAACGACCCGGTCTGGAAACGCCCGCTCGGGCGGCGGCACTCGATTGTCCGGCATCCCGTCGAATGCGCCCCCTGCCTCCTCGCCAAATGCGCGATGGATGGCCGCTGCCAACACGCATTGGAAGTCGCCCGCGTCTGGCAGGCCGTGAAGGCCAATCTCCAATCTTCAATATTCAATATTCAATACCAAGCAGGCTCACCCTTTCCAAAGCAAGCGCGCGCCGAAGACCACGAGCAAACACCCGAAAATACGGGTGAGCGTCTGATTGCTGAGGCCCCGCATCAGGTCGCTTCCAAACCAAGCGGCGATCGCCGAGGCAAGACCCACTGCGGCGACGACCTTCCAATCGATGAGGTTGTTCGAGCGGGCATTGTTGAGAGTGGCGGCCAGCGCCGTGACAATGATGACCGCCATGGAGGTGGCCACAGCCTGTTTGTGCTCCAACCCTAACAAGCCGACAAAGGCGGGAACCATGACAATGCCGCCACCCACACCGCAGAGCGCGCCGAGCAAGCCGGCAGCCAGACCGGTGAGGATGGCAATCAGGATGAATTTCATGGCGAGGTCGGGCCATTCCGGGCGGAGACGATTTCCACGATCAAGCGATGGAGAACGAGGCGATGGTCGAGGCCGGTTGTGACGAGCGCCTGGTCGGCCTTGAGGGTGGCTTCCATGACCGATTGAAGGCCATCGAGGTCGAAGTTGGCGGCATTGTTCAAAGCGAGAAAGATCGGGTAGGCATTCACGCCGCTGCCATCTTTTTTTTGAGGCAGCCACGAGCGGTCGGCTTCGGGCAGGCGATTGAGGCCGCCCGCGAATGCCTGATAGTTCGTGGTCGGCACCTTGAATGTGCTGAGGACCAGTTTGGCGAGGTAGAGGTTTCTCACCACACCGATGATCGACGCGCGCATGATGCCGATGGCGGATTCGTCGGCCCCGAGTTGTTGGTCGATGAGTTGGATGGCGCGAGCGGCATTGCCGGTCTGGATGGCCTTGCCGATTTCAAAGACGACTGCAGCGCGACTGAGCGGCACGAGCACATTCACATCGTCTTCGGTGATGGTGCGGCGGCCCGGACCGAGGTAGAGATCGAGTTTTTCCAATTCATTGCCGATTTGCTGCGATTGCTCACCGGCTTGCAGGACAAAAATATCCAGCGCGTCCTGATCAAAGATCAAGCCGAACTCCCGGGCACGGGTGGCAACGAGTGAGGCAACCTGCTCCTTCCAATCGTCGCGACTGGTGTCGATGCGGTCATACACCTGCACGTCCGCAGCTTTTTCGATAAATTTCCAAAACGCGCGCCGCTTATCGACCCCCTGTGCGGTGAGCAGGAATTTCACGCCTTGAGGGATTCCATGTTCGAGGGTGGCGCGGAGGCTTTCGACACCGGCCTCGGTGCGCTGCGACCGACCGGTGACGTTGTCGCCGAGGAAGTTGGCATTGCGCAACCAGACCACCTTGTCCCCGCCGAACATCGGAAGCGTCTGCAGTGCCTGGATGGTGGATGAGCAAATCCCAAAGGCGCTCTCCGAGTTATCCGCAATGCCGTCGATCGTTTCATGGGTGAAGCCATCGTCAATGCCACCACTAAGTTGATGGTAAAGCGCGAGGGCCTTTTCGCGCACCAAACCGTCATCACTGCCCACCACTGCAAAAAATTTGCCGGGTTTTTGGGGGGTGGTTTTTGCTTTTGCGGCCACGGGAGTGGTGATAACGGCACAGCGCCACGACTGCAAGCGCGCGATACCCGATACACCCGGACATCAAAAAACCCCGGCTCAGAAGAACCGGGGTTTTTGGGTTTTAAAAATGGGAAATGATGAGACCGAAATCTCCCGGAAATCAGAGCGCGGCCTTGAGCACGGACGAGGGCTTGAAGCCCACCGATTTGGAGGCCAGGATCTTCATGGATTCACCTGTTTTTGGATTGCGACCGATGCGTTCGGCACGTTGTTTGACCTCAAAGGTTCCGAAACCGATGATTTGGACCTTCTTGTCTTTCTTCACGCCTTTGATGATGGAAATTCAAGACGGCGTCGAGAGCCTCATCGGCACAACGTTTGGTAGCGTCTTTCCCGAGGGCGGCTTGGATGGATTCAATAAGTTCAGCTTTGTTCATGGCAACAGAAGGTTTTGCGGATGCGACCCCGGGTTGGCAAGCGAAAATCCTTTAATCTCCAAGGGAAATTTTCAAGTGATTGCTTGACTTCACTGGCCGTTCTGGTGTTACGCCCGCCCGGCTTGGGTCGGCGGCGGGAACGCCGGCGTCAGCGCGGCCAAACCCCGTTAGATTCTGTTAGGCCGCCGGGTCAGCCGCGCGAATTTCACGGTTGGCAAGATTCTGGACTCGGGCGGCCAGGGGATCGGGTCTCCCACGCGGCCGCATCGAGCGAGGAAGATCCGGATTTTCAACAATAGGACTTGCGGACGCGCGGGAGGTATTACAGTAAATCCCCGCGCCCGCGTTCATCGGGTGTGTTTCTGCTCATGTCCCGTCGCCCGCTCATGATCACTCTGATGGCTTGGCTATCCGGCCTGGCCTCTGTGCATGCATCCGGCCAGGGCGCGCACGAGGCCTTGCCATTGAATGCCCAACAAATCCTCGGGCCGTTCACCAATTCCACGATCATGGTCTGGCTTGCCGTCGGATTGATCGTCCTGTTCTGCCGGATGGCCACCCGCCGCATGGCGCTGGTGCCCGATGGCTTGCAAAATTTTGCCGAGTGGGCGGTTGAGTCGCTCTATGATTTTCTTGGCGGCCTGATGGGGGAGCGCCTGGTAAAGCGCGTGTTCTGGTTCTATGGCTCCATCTTCTTTTTTATCCTGGTCAACAACTACATGGGCTTGATCCCGGGCGTGGGCACCATCGGTTGGCATACGGTGGACCGCGCGGGGAATGAGGGATTTCTTCCCCTGCTGCGCGGGGCGAATGCCGACATCAATCTCACGGCGGCGATGGCCTTCAGCTTTGCCTTGTTGTGGTTTTACTGGGCGCTCACCGAGAACGGATTGAAGGCATTTTTGGCGCATATCTTTGCACCCAAAGGCAGTTTTCATGGCTTGATGCTCGCGCTCATGGTGCCGATTTTCCTGTTTGTCGGCGTGCTTGAGCTCATCTCGATCGCGATCCGCCCGGTGGCACTCACCTTCCGTCTTTTTGGCAACATTTATGGGGGCGAGCAGACGACCGAAGCCTTGATGGCCTTGGTGCCTGCGAAACTCGCGTTTTTACCTGCGTTGCCGTTCTTTTTCATGGAATTGCTCGTGGGATTTGTTCAAGCACTGGTCTTCACGCTGCTCTGCGCGATTTTCCTCAAACTCATCTGCGACCACGGCGAGGACGGGCACTCCTAACACCTTTCTGCGGTTTGACCATGGCATGACCGTGGGAACCGCTGAATCCACAACCAAACCACAAACCAACCCCATGACACTTCCATTATTCCACGTCGCCCTTGCCGCACTCGGAGCGGGCCTCGGCATCGGCATCCTTGGCGCCAAGGCCGCTGAAGCCACCGGCCGCAATCCGGGAGCCGCCACCCCGATTTTGGTGATCTCCATCATTTTCGCCGCCCTGATTGAGGGGGTGTTTATTCTTTCCGCATTTGCGGTCAAGTGACTCCCCAGCCGCACGCGTCGACTGGCGCGTGCGGCTTATCCCATTTTGTTAGATTGCCATGATCACCCTCCTCGCCTCCGCCGTCACCGAGAACTCCGGCACTTTTGAAACCATCCAGCGGACCTTTGGTCTGAAAGGACCGTTTTTCATCGCGCAGGTGATCAACTTTTTTCTCGTCATCTTCATTTTGAAAAAATTCGCGTTCGGGCCGATCCAGATCATGCTCGAACAACGGCGCGCCCGCATTTCCCAGGGCGAGGAAAAACTCAAACAGATCGAGCAACAACTCGCCGAGTCTGAACAAACGACCGCCGCCGCCATCGCCAGGGCCAACGAGGAAGCGATCCGCCTCATCCATGAGGCCAAACTCGGAGCCGCCACCTTCACCGAACAAAAGGCCCAGGATGCCATCGCCCAAGCCCAACAGATTCTCACAAAAGCCGCCGCCGCCGCCCAGGCGGACCGCGATCGCCTAAGCCTAGAACTCAAACGCGAATTCGGCCGCTTGGTCGCCGCCACCACCCAGCAAGTCACCGGCAAGGTGCTCACCGCCGATGACCAACGGCGCATCAATGAGGACGCTCTCACCCAAATCGAGCGCTGATTTTTTCCAAAGTTTTTCCTCATGAAAATTTCCAAATCCGCCGCCGCCACCGCACGCCGATTGTTCGGGCTGTGCCTGACGAGCGGGTGCCTCGATGACGCGAAACTGCGCACGGTCGTCGTCCACTTGATCGCATCGCAGCCGCGCGATTATCGGGCCGTGCTCGCCGCTCTCCAACGCCTGACCCGCCTCGACCTCGACCGGCGCAAACTCACCGTGGAGAGCGCCGTGCCCATCGATGAGGCGACCCGTCAACGCGTGCTCGACGGCCTCTCCAAGCACTACGGCAGTGATCTGGACGCCCAATACAAGACCACGCCCTCTCTGCTCGGCGGCTTGCGCATCCGCATCGGCAATGACGTGTTCGACGGATCAGTCCAAGGCCGCCTCGATCGGCTCGCCAACGCATTCTAACAAACCCGCCGCTGTCTAACACCTACCCCTGACCCTCAGACCCTTTCCCTTATGAGCAGCATCCTCCAGGAACTCGAACAACAAATCGCTGGCATCACCTCGTCAGTCGAAAAATCCAATGTCGGCATCGTCCGTCAAGTCGGCGACGGCGTGGCCAAGGTCGAGGGACTCTCCGATGTCATGCTCAATGAAATGATCGATTTCGGCGGCGGCGTCTCCGGCATGGCCCTCAACCTTGAGGAAAGCGAAGTGGGCGTCGTGCTGTTAGGCGACTACGCGGCCGTCAAGGAGGGCTCGGAATGCCGCACCACCGGCAAACTGCTTTCCATGCCCGCCGGAGAGGCGCTGTTAGGGCGGGTCGTCAACGCGCTCGGCCAACCGATCGACGGCAAGGGCGCGATCGCCGCCGCCGCGAATTATCCGATGGAGAAAATCGCGCCCGGCATCATCAAGCGCAAGTCGGTTTCCGTGCCGGTGCAGACCGGGATCATGTCGATCGACGCGATGATTCCCATTGGCCGGGGCCAGCGCGACTTGATCATCGGGGACCGCGCGACGGGCAAGACGACTCTCGCGGTGGACACCATCATTTCGCAGGCCCAACAAAACAAGGCGGCCGAACAAGGGAAACTCCAGAACCACAAGCCACTCTATTGCATCTATGTCGCCATCGGCCAAAAACTCTCGAACGTGGCCCGCATTCACAAAATCCTCGAGGACGCCGGTGCCATGGAATACAGCACCATCGTTTCAGCCTCCGCATCGGACGCCGCCGCCATGCAGTATATCGCGCCCTATGCCGGCTGCGCCATCGCCGAGTATCTGATGGATCAGGGGAAGGACTGCCTGATCGTGTTTGACGATCTATCGAAACACGCCGTGGCCTACCGGCAGGTCTCGCTGATCCTTCGGCGGCCGTCCGGACGCGAGGCGTATCCGGGCGACGTGTTCTACCTGCACTCTCGCTTGTTAGAGCGAGCGGCCCGGCTCACTACCGCCGCGGGTGGCGGATCGCTCACCGCGTTGCCGATCATTGAGACCCAAGCCGGCGACGTTTCCGCGTATATCCCGACCAATGTGATTTCAATCACCGACGGGCAAATCTATCTGGAAACCGACCTTTTCTATCAGGGGATCCGGCCGGCCATTTCGGTGGGCTTGTCGGTGTCGCGCGTCGGATCTGCCGCCCAGACGAAAACGATCAAATCAGTGGCCGGCACCACCAAACTCGACCTCGCGCAATACCGCGAGTTGCAGGCCTTTGCGCAGTTCGGATCGGATCTCGACGCGTCGACCAAGAAGAAGCTCGATCGCGGCGCGCGCATTGTGGAGCTCTTCAAGCAAAACCAATACAGTCCGCTGGCGATGGAAATGGAGTCGATCTATCTGTTTGCGATGCAAAATGGTTATTTCGATGATGTGGCGGTGGCGGACATCAAGCGCTGCCAAGCCGCGCTCGGCGAGTTTTTCAGCACCCGGAAAAACGAACTGCTCGACAAAATCCGCAACGAAAAACCCGATCTCAAGAAGGACGCCGCGATGGTCGGCACCGTCAGTCAGGCCGTTGAGGATTTCAAGAAATCGTGGAAGTGACAGTCCTGATGAAACCCCGCTTTTACTGATCACGGATCCCCTCCCCAATGGCCAACCTTCGCGACATCCGCCGGCGCATCAAGTCGGTCAAAAACACCGCGCAAATCACCCGCGCGATGCAGTTGGTGGCTGCCGCAAAGATGAAGAAGGCGCAGGATCAGGCACTTGCGGGCCGCGAATACGCGCAACAACTCACGCAGGTCTTGTTTGATATCCGGAACAACTTCATGGGCGAATCGCATCCGCTGCTCGAACACCGCCAAGGATCCCGCGAGTTGGTGCTCGTCATCTCCACCGACAAGGGCTTGTGCGGCCCGCTCAACACCAACCTCGCACGCAAAATCAAGACCCTGGTTTCTCCGAATGCCGACTTCGTCACTGTCGGCCGCAAGCTGCGCATCTTGTGCGAAAAACTGGGTCAGAAAGTGGTCGCGGATTTCACCGTCAGGGATCCCGTGCCCTTCGCTCAAACCCGGCCGATCGCCAAGTTCATCACCCACCAGTTTGTCGACGGGCATTATGACAAGGTCTCCATCGCGTTCACCCGCTTCGTCAACACGCTGCGGCAGGAGGCGGATGTCGTCACGCTGCTGCCCATCCAAGGCCACCGCGACGGCGAAGAGCAGGCGTTCGAATCGATCGGCAGCGGCTTCTCCGTCGAACAACATCTCAAGGACCCGGATCGTGACTATGCCTTTGAACCCAATGCCGCAGAGGTGTTAGGTGCCATCCTGCCGCTCTATATCAATTACGAGGTCTTCCAAGCCCATGTCGAATCCCGCGCCTCCGAACACTCGGCACGCATGGTCGCCATGAAATCCGCCACCGATAACGCAAACAAATTCATCAAGGAACTCACCCTCGAGTATAACAAACTCCGCCAAGGTGCCATCACCTCCGAACTCCTCGAAATCACCACCGCCATGAAGGCGATGGAGTAAACGGGTTTCGTTTCACTTTCCCGCACCCATCCCACCCCATCCCACTTTTTCCCATGAGCCATACCGGAACCATCGTCCAGATCATCGGCGCCGTCATCGACGCCGACTTCTCCAAAGCCAGCAAGCTTCCTGAAATCTACAATGCCTTGGAGATCCAATACGTCCTCAATGGCGTGGACACCAAGCTCGTCCTCGAAGTCC
>CAIYYV010000206.1 GCA_903930425.1 Akkermansiaceae bacterium
CCGAGGTAGGACTTCTCGGCACATTCGTGGAAATGCCCCATGTACCAGGTCGCAGGCTTCACAAGGCGAAACAACTTCTCATGAGCCTTTCGTTCGGCTTCAAGCTCAGCAATCAGGGTGTCGCAGCCGAATTCAGCCTCGGCATCGCAACAGGCACGGACCAATTCATTCCGGCAGCCGGGACCTATCCAGTTCGGCCCTGAATGGGTGACCAGAACATCTGCGTGCTGGGCCAACTCCTCCCTCAGTTGAAAAGCCTCTCCGGGCCACCAAGAGCGCCCCATGACCCGGTCAATCCGGTCAATGCTGATGGCGCCTCCCACGAACAGCCAGGACTGGCCATTCATGTGAAGCGTGGTGTAATCCGGGAGGAGTTTGAAATTTGGCAACATCACTTTCCCGTCAAAAAATCCGGGGTCAGAGTGATTCCCGCGGATGCTCAGATATTCGATTCCCAGCGCGGCGAAATGCCGATCCAGGTTCGCGGCAGTCGTCGGCCTCCAGTCAGGAAATCCCTCACCGCCATCGCCCACATGGATGATCGTGGCGTCGCGGATATTGCGTTCCCGCAGAGTGGAAATCACGGCACCATAGTCGCCATGGTGGTCGCCAAGGATGTAGGTGGGTTTCATGGTGGGGTGGACGCGAAGGATGGAACGATGGCTGGCGACCGAGAATGGGGCCCACTTCTGGTGCCTGCAATGCCGACGTTGGAAGGAACACGGTTGGTCCGGTTGCCAGAATCCAGCAATCAAATCGGGTCTTCCGCCTGGCTGTGGAATGCGGACGGCGAGAAATCATGGGGATTCCGGTAGCGAATCTTCCCAAACGACGTATCGAGACGCAGGCCGAATATGGGGAGGTGCGTCCACTCGGTCCAATTCAGGAATCTAGGCTGCCGGATGAACTTCCGCGATAAACTGATTTGACTCGACCTTTTCAGACTGCGGTCGGCACAACATTGCCGCAGGAAAACGGCCTCCCTAGAGCTTCGCCTGCACGTTTTTCAGAAGTGCGACACGTCGAAAGCGGCCGGTTTTCAATAGGACACACTTTAGAACACAGTCGCTGGTTTTGTCTCAGTCGGAATCGCTGGAATCCTTATGGCAGTAAGCGATTTTGAGATGGTGCGCGCTGCAGGGTTCGAACCTGCGACCCCATCCGTGTGAAGGATGTGCTCTACCACTGAGCTAAGCGCGCGTCGCATGTTTTGGGGGCTTGAGGGCGACCGCGCGGGAGAATGCCGCGACCATCGGGTGATTGGCAAGCACTTCGGTGTGGGCGGGCGCGAATTTTCATGGTTTGCGGGATTGTTCGGCGCGGTGCGGGGCGTATGATGCCGCCACAACACCCGCCGTGGCGCAAATTCCAAAGGAAAGCATTGAACAGGTTCTCAGCGCGACCGATATCGTCGAGCTGATAGGATCGTATGTGCCCTTGAAGCGCGCTGGTTCGCAATTTCGCGCGAATTGCCCGTTTCATCACGAGAAAACGCCGTCATTTTACGTGAATCCTGCGCGTCAGTCCTTTCATTGTTTTGGCTGTGGCAAGGGAGGGGACGCGATTTCCTTTGTCAGGGATCATGAAAACCTGCCGTTTATGGACGCGGTGCGCAGACTCGCCAGCCGCGCCGGTGTGCAAATCCGCGAAGAGGAGTCGGATCCGGAAGCGGATCAAAAACGCAAGAGCCGTGGCAGGTTGTTAGATCTTCACCGTGAGGCGGCGGCCTTTCTTCACGAGTTGCTGTTGAAGGATTCTGCGGCGGCCCACGCCAGGGACTACCTTCGGGCGCGTGGCTTTGGCCGCGAGATGGCCGCGAATTGGTCGGTCGGATGGATGCCTGAAAACGCGAAAACCTTTCTGGATTGGGCCCGGACCCGTAAGTTCACCGGTCGCGAGTTGGTGGATTCGGGAATGGCTTATCTCCGGGAAGAAGGCCGTGCCACCTCTGGCCTGCGTGTCCGTTTCCGCGACCGGCTCATGTTTCCCATTCGCAACGAGATCGGCGATGTGATCGCCTTCAGCGGCCGCCAACTCCGTGAGGACCCCCACAGTGGGAAATATATCAATTCACCCGAGACCTTTATTTTCCGAAAGTCCAAGGTTCTCTTTGCGCTCGACCGCGCGAAAAAACCGATATTGCGTGAAAAGGCGGCCCTGCTTTGTGAAGGCCAGATCGATGTGATCTCGTGTCATGAACGTGGCATCGACCATGCCATTGCTCCACTCGGCACCGCATTCACTCGTGAGCACGCGCACCTGCTTCGTCGATACACCAACCACGTGCTCGTCTGTTATGACGCCGACAAGGCAGGCCTTGCGGCGACCGAGCGCGTGTTTCGCGAGCTCGTGGTGGAGGGCCTATCAGTCCGCGTCGTGGGGATGCCCGCCGGCGATGATCCCGATACTTATCTCAAAACGAACGGCGTGGAGGCATTCCGCATCCTTCTCGCTGAAGCCAAGGAGTTTTTTGACTTCAAACTCGAGCAGGCGCGCAAGGATGGTGCGCTTGACAGTGCCGCAGGCCGGGCCACCGCGCTGACCGCGTGCGCTGAAATGCTCGCGTTGATGAGTGACTTCGCCGCCCGCGAAAATCAGATCAACGGGGTCGCCACCCATTTGCAAACTTCCGCCACCGTTTTGCGCCAGGAAATTGCCAAACTCAAAGCGAAGCCACAGCGCGCGGCGTCAGCCTATTCCGCCGATTCTAACGAACCTGAACCACTTCACGAGCCGACGCCGATGCACCGGATCATTGCCTTCTTGTGCCATCTCGCGCTGTCATCGCCGGCGGCCCAACATTTACTCGCGGAACAATTCGAAATCCTTCATGAGGCGGACCGGTGGCTTGAGGGGGTCCCGCTGTTAGAAGCGGTGCTTGCGGCTGCCCCCGACCCCGCGTCCATTGCGGCGGTGAATGCGTTTTTAGGGAGTTTGCCGGAATCCGACCGCCTTGCGCTCACTTTGGAAATCGTCATGGAAGGAGCACCGATGGACGGCATGGAAGCGGCCGAGCACGCCTTGGCGCTTCTTTCCGCCACGGTGCTCCAGCGGCGTGATGCCGCCGTGAAGGCCTCCCTGAAGGAACCGGGCTTGGCACCGGAGCGCATGATCGAATTGCTTGAGGAAGCCAAAGATATCAGCGGACTCATGCGGGGCATCGGCCAGCGATCCGAGTTCGATGATGAATTGCCCGCCTCCACGTGGAAACCGAAAATCCCCGCTTGGAAAAAATGGTGACCTTCGCATCGGGTCCGCCCCGCGTCATGCGTGTCGTCGTTGTGCGTGCGGTCGCCGGGCGTCACCCGACCCGCGGGTTGACAGGCTGGTAGAACACTCGCATGGTCACGGAACCGGCCGCGTGCCGCGTGCCTTGCCCTGCCATTCATCATGATTTTTAAAAGCCTTTGTCGTCACGCTGGAATCGGCGCGAATTCGTATTTGTTAGAAACTGCTTCAGCGCGCGTGGTGTTGGACGCGGGGATGCACCCGAAGCACGAAGGCTATGCCGCCGTCCCGCAATATGAGTTTTTGGATGAGGGATCGGTGGATTCCATTGTCATCACTCATTCGCATCTCGATCATGTGGGTACCTTGCCGGTGTTTCTTGAGGACCAGCCGAAGGCGCGGGTTTTTCTCACACCCGAAACCGCCGAGCTTGCGACTGCCTTGTTGCACAACTCCGTGAACGTCATGCAATCCAAACGCATCGAGCACGGCATCACCGAGTATCCGCTTTTCGAACACCGCGAGTTGGATCGCATCGTGGAGGCCTTTGAGGCGCGCGGCATCGAGCGGCCGTTTGATCTCGACCTCAAGGGAACGATGCGCGCCACCTTCCACGATGCCGGGCATATTCTCGGGTCGGTGGGTGTGACCATTCAAGCATCCGGCAAGCGCGTGATGTATACCGGCGATGTGAATTTTGAGCACAGCACCCTTCAAATGGGGGCCTTGTTTCCCGAGGAGCCGGTGGATGCCCTGATTGTGGAAACGACCCGTGGCGAACAGGCACGCGCGCCTGGATACGACCGATCCCACGAGGAGAATGCCTTTGCCGAAGCGATCGCCCGCGTGCTTGCCCGCAAGGGATCCGTTCTGGTTCCGGTGTTTGCGATGGGCAAGACCCAGGAAGTGCTCGCCATGTTGCACCGCTTCAAATCCGAGGGGCTCATCCCGAACCACACGCCGGTTTACATCGGCGGCCTGAGCACCAAGATGACACACATCTATGACCGCTTCAGTGATGTCTCCCGCCGACGTCTCCCGGGTTTTAGATTTCTCAAAGACATGGAAATCCAGGGCAGTGATAAAAAGCGCAAGGGGCCGATTCCTTTCAGCTCAGGATGCATTTACGCGCTCTCAAGCGGCATGATGTCCGAAAACACCGTTTCTAACATTTTTGCGCGGCAAGGCATTCTTGAAAACAAGCGCCACGGACTTTTTTTTGTCGGCTATGCGGACCCCGAAACGCCCGGCGGGCGCATCCGCGTCGCGGCACCCGGGGAAAGCGTTTTGTTAGATCCAGCGTATCCGCCCGTCCCGCTTCATTGTGAAATGCGGGTTTTTGATTTCAGCGGCCACTCGACCCGTGATGCCATTGCCGACTACATTGAAAAAGTCCGGCCGAAGAAAACCTTCCTCGTCCATGGCGACGACGGTGCCGTCGAGTGGTTCCGCGCGGAAATTCAGCGGCGCTTGCCTGAGACGCAAGTCATTGTTCCGATCCCGGGTGAAGAACATGCGATCTGAGCGCATTGCAATGCGCGGCACGGACGGGACTCATCTGGCATTCTGATAGTCGGCCTCGTCCGGTTCATGCACTTCCTTCAGGACGCTCGCGATGATGGCGTCCACGTCGACGCCTTCGGAGTCGGCGGCGAAGTTGGTGAACATCCGGTGGCGAAGCACTGGGAATGCCGCCATGCGAACATCGTCGCAATTGACCACCAAGCTGCCACGCATCACCGCTCCTGACTTGGCCGCAAGTAACAAATACTGTGTCGCCCGCGGCCCCGCGCCGCAGTGAATCCACTTCTTCACCGCCTCCGGTGCCCGCGGGTCATCGGGGCGTGTCGCACGCGCCAAGCGCGTCGCGTATTTCACTACATGCCTCGACACGGGGAGGCGCCTTACCATTTTTTGCAGCAATAGGATTTCTTCGCCGCTCATGCGTTTTTTCAATTCGATGCTGCGGTCCGACGTGGTGCTTTCCGCGATTTTTTCCTCTTCGGCCTCGCTCGGGTAATCGACGCGCAGGCTGAACATGAATCGGTCGAGTTGGGCCTCGGGCAGTGGATAGGTTCCTTCCTGTTCGAGCGGGTTTTGGGTCGCCAGCACAAAAAATGGCGGGGCTAACGGATAGGTTTCGCCGGAGGCGGTGACGTGGTATTCCTGCATTGCCTCTAACAAGGCCGCCTGTGTCTTGGGAGGGGTGCGGTTGATCTCGTCGGCCAAAAGGATGTTGGTGAACACGGGCCCGCGGATGAAACGATAGTTTTTGCGACCGGTGGACTCGTCCACTTCGAGCACATCCGTGCCGGTGATATCGGTCGGCATCAGGTCGGGCGTAAACTGGATCCGGCTGAATCGAAGGTCGAGCACCTCGGCCATGGTTCGGATCATCAGGGTCTTGGCGAGGCCGGGAAGTCCGATCATCAACACATGACCTCGTGACATCAGCGCCAGCATGAGACTGTGCAAAATCTCCTTTTGTCCGACAATCGCTTTGCTGATTTCCGCAAGCACTCCTTCTAACAAAGGCACGAGAAGCCGGAGTTGCGCGGCGGTTTCCGCAGCCAGCTCGACATGGCTTTCGCCCGCGTCGAGCACGACGGTGGCGGGTCCAGACGGGGCCCCTAGTGGCTCGTCCGGGCTTCGAGAAAGCGCGGGGGTGGTGCTCGCGCTGGAATGGTTCTCAAACACCATTACATCGCTGGCGATCTTGATCTTGTCCCCAAGGTGCAACACGCGCGGCCAGACGATCCGTTCGTCATTGACGTAGGTGCCATTCATGCTGCCCAGATCGCATACCGACCAAACCCCGTCATTCTCGGTCAATTCGGCATGGTGCCGCGAGGCACCGATCTCGGGGGAAAGGATGATGCGGTTGTCGTTCGAGCGGCCGAGTGTGACAGGCGGCGACGTCAGGGAGATGCGGGTGCCGGCCGCCTTGCCGACGAGGATTCTCAGGCATTTCACGGCGGTCATTTCCGGGGAGTTAATTTTTCGAGACATCGATGGGTCCGAGGTCACGACATGAAGCGGCGACACGCAAGCCGCAAAGTGCGGGAAGGTATTCGTGGGTGAGAAACGGGATGTTTTTGAGGCGCGGGGTTTCTTCCCGATAGAGATGGCGGGTGCGCACCATTTGCCAGTCGTCCGATGCCTCGCGCAGTTCGATGATCTCCAAACGCCGCAGGCAGGCGTTGAGTTCCTCGCCCGACCCTCGAAGGATCTGCCCGTCACGCACACGCTCGGTGAAAACCCACGCGACTCCGGCGTCAATGCCGGTCCGGTGCACGACGTGCCGGTTGAAAAATGAATCCGCCTTGGCCACGGCCGCCGCCAGATACTTTGCGCGCTCGTCCGGTAATTCCGCAGCCGCACCCAAGAAGAGCCCTTCGATCACACGGTGGTCGTGCGTGATCCAGATCAGATCAAAGCGGCCGACTGGCAGATTTTGGAAGCGAAATTTTGTTCCGTTAGATTCCAGTTGTGCGAGATAGACGCGGGTGTGGTCGCGTTCAACGGCGATGGCGTGGGTCAGCGTGGTGCCGATGACGGAGCCCGCTATGGCACCCGTGTCGGATGCCGATGTCTGGGTGTAAATCCGGCCCGGCCCGTCCGCCATGGCGGCCGGCGAGATGGCGGCCATCAGACAGGCCAAGCCACAGATTCTCACATTTTTTCTGCCCATTGTTTAGCCGATTCGGCACGTTCGTGTTTTGGATAGTCCTTGACGAGCGCATTCCAAATTTTGCGTGCCTCATCCTTGCGGCCGAGTTCGTAGAGTGAGCGTCCCTTCCAGAAGAGCACATCGATTTCCTCAGGGGAACCGGGTCGCAGTTTCAGGCTGGTTTCAAGATCCTGCAAACTGCGGGCCCATTGCCCTGATAGAAACATCACCCGGGCCCGCCACAACAATTGGTCGCCATCGATCTTGGCACCCGGGCGCTGCCTCTCCCATGCATCGAGTTTGTCGCGCGCCTCATCCAGATGATGGTTCTGGATCAATGCCTCGATCGCCAGCGAGTGAGCGCGATCGATCACCGGGGCTTTCCGATCCGCAGCCTCAGGGTCGGAAACCGCCTCGCTAAAACAGCGAACCGCCTCATCCACACGCCCGTTGAGAAGCTCATAGTCGCCCAATCGAATGATCGCCATTTTCGCCAGCATCTTGTCAGGACTCTGGCGCAGTCGCGCGGCCAGGCCGACCACAACCGGGTCATTGAGGCCAAACACGCGCAAATCGAGTTCTAACAAATCCGCTGTTCTTCCCATGGCGGCCCGCGCGGGAATCGAAAGCGCACTCAAGCTCGCGAGCGCTGCCTGCGGATCGCGCTTCCCCATTTCTTGGAGCACCATCAACATGGCCGCAACCCATAGACCCTGCGAGGGCTTGGCGACTTGTATCCAGGCTTCGGCCCATCGAACGGCCGCAGTCGATGGCAAAAAGGCGCTCGCCAGCACGAAGCCGGCCCGGCGCGCGGGTTCGGGCAGTGCCGTGGGATCCTCATTTCCCAGTAAACCGGTGAATTCCACGAGCTGAGATTCCTGATTGACCGACGCCGCCTTCATCTCGCGCGGGATCACGAGGACATGCAGCCCTTCGATCACACGCAGACCCTTGCGCAAACGCAACCTCACCCGAAGCGGATCGAGGTTCATCCACAAGCGACACGTTTCGGTGCCAGAGTCGATGTGCCCGTCCGGCCATAACCACTCGGCCTGCCAACCGTCACCAAGCCGGCCTATGCTGCTTTTCACCCGGACATACCATTCGCCGCCATACCCCAGATACCGGTCCGCTTCTAACAAACCTAACGGAACGGGTGCGCCGTCATGCGACTCAAATAATCCTGGCGTGACGCTGCCGGGATGCACCCATGCCTCGGCAGGGACATTGCCCAGTTTTCCATCCTGCTCCCATCCGAGCACCATCGCCGCGGGTGCATCGTGTGTCGCGTGGCAGTATTCAACACGCACCATCCCTTCTGGCACCCGGACATCTGCGACCGGCACTTTCGCGGGATCCAGCGGCGGCGGGGTGTTTTGCTGCCACTTGAGCACCGCGCGCCCGTCAATCATCACATGCGAAACATCGTCGGAAAGCGTGTAAAATTTGCACGTGCCCGCTTTGCCGATCCGGATCATCCCGGTGTAACGACTCAGGAAATTCGACGATTCGCCCATCGGGTTTTCACCATGAAAAATCAGCGGCACAAACGCCGCCCCATCAATCACAGCGGATTTTTTCCACGCCTGCAGCCAGCCACCGTAGCTGGAAACATCCGCGCCCGAAGGCATTCGCCGGGTTTCTAACAGCAAACTGCGCCTCGCAGACCATGAGCGCATACGACGCGACGTGTTGCCGCCGAAGTAAAGGGTCGCCGCAGCCGTTTTGTCGGGCATCGATTCGGCCAACACGAGCAGCGTGCGTCCCGGACCGCGCCAGATCGTGTCAAGCCCGATCTCCTTGCCATCCGCTCCTAACAAAACCATGTCGCGCATGTCGGGCCGTCCCGTGCTAAAATCAGGAAGACGAATTTCCCAGCCGGCCTCGGGCACGCCGGGTGGCTCTCCGGCACGCAGCGACACCCGGTAGGGCGCGCCTGCCACGGCCCAGTCATTTTCTTTGGCGCAAGCGAGACCCGCGGTGCTCACTAACAGGAGTAGCGATCCGACCATCCATCTTGCGTGGCTCATTGTTGAAGTCATGGGGTGTCGATCGAGCGGAAATAATCATCCACAGGCTCTTGGAATCCGGCGGGCACCGCGACATCCGCGCCACCGGGAAGCCGTTTGTCGCCCACAAAACGCTTGCCCGGACTGCCGAGTTCCTTCACGTCACCCGTTGTGCCACCGTCGCGAAGTTTCCGCAGGCCAGTCACAATCCGCCGGTGCAGGGCCTCGTAATCCGCCAGGCGTCCGCTCTTCAGCGCCTCGCGGGATTCGTCCATCAGCCGGGCCACCTCCGGCATCGGTCCGGTGCGGAGGTAGAACAAGCGCGCCGTCGCATAACTCTTTGCGGTTTGCTGCGCCAACAATGCCTGCTCGGCCGCTAAAGCGCTGTTGAGCATCTGGTCGGGTGTGTTGACCGCGCGCAACGGTGCCTCACCCGTCATTCCCGCCCGCTGGCTGGCCCCGCCGGCCTTGCCTCCACCCGTCGCCTTCGCGTCCGCTGCCGGTCCGTCATCCTTCACTTGCCCTTGTTGCATCGGGTCATTGGTGCGGCGCGCCTCGGTCGTGCTTCCTTCTAACCGATCTGCCCGCTGATTGACCATCTCGCCGCTCGACATCCCCTCGCGGCCGCCACTGGAGCGGCCGGTTTGCTCGTTTTTGTTAGGGGGAGTGTTGCCGGATTTTCCCTGGGCATTGAAACCCGGCATCGGGCCGTCCGCTACTTCCCAGCCGTTGGCCGGGTTGACAGCAAAGGCATTGTTCGAGGCGGCATCCTGTACTTGCTCGGCGAGTCCCTCCTGCTCCTTGAGCAAGTCGCCGACAAGGTCGGTGAAGGCATCCGGTAGTGGAAGATTTGGAATCTCCGGCATTTCGGTGAGGTCGAAGTTCTCCATCAGCCACTTGGTGGTTTCATTCTTGTCAGGAAGCCACATTTCCATGTCTTCAGCGGTTTTTGCTGCCTTTTCGAGATCATCTAACAGGCTTTCCTCCTTCTGGACGGCGATCTCGGACGGTTTTAAAGCGCTTTTCGCCGCCTGTTCGGTATCCTGTTGAATGACATCCTCGTAGATCTTCGTCAATTCCTCGCGGAGTTCATTCATTGGGCGAAGGTCGGGAAATGCGTGCGCATCGGTGAGCATTTGCTCTATCAGCTTTTCGAGCTCGTCTTTTTTAGCGGCCAATTCCTTGGCGACCGCGACATCCTCGGGGCGGAACTCGTCCTTGGCCGCCAGTTGCTTGCTTTTTTCGACGACGGCGCGCTGTTGATCCACCAGGGCTTCGAGTTTTTCGCGAATGCCTGCGGCGGCTTCCTTCAATGAGTCTGCATTTTCGCCCGCCTCTGTCCTCTGCGAGTGGTTGAGCAATTCCAGTACGCGGGCAAGGTCAACTAACACTTGTTTGCAAAGCGCCGAAGCCTCGGGAAAATGCTCGCCCTCGATTTGCTCCGCGCAAAGGATCATCTGCTCGTAAATCTTTTTAGCGCGCATCAGCGCTGCCGCCTTGTCTAACGCTTTCCGGAATGTGGAGTCTCCAAGCGAGGCGTTTTTAGCGCCATCTGCGAGCGCTTGACATACCATTCGCGACTCGTCGGCCAATGAGTCCTGGTCGCCGGCCCGTGCACGGCCGTCGCCCGCCACCGCTTTTACCGATCTGCCATGAAGCACCTTTTGCCGGTTGAACAAGGATTCCACTCGGCCGATCAGGTCGCGCGCGGCCACTCCCGACGCCTCGTCGCGCAGGTGCGCAGGCAGGCATTTCAATCGGGAGAGAATCGCGGTCTCCAAGGCTTCGGCTTTCGACAGGGTGCGATGTTGTTCGGAGCCTTCGCTCGTGAGTGCGTTTTTCAGCGCCACCACTGCTTGCGGCATTTCGCGTGCCACGAGCCCGGCGAGGACCTCCCGCCAAGCAGTGGATCCGACACCGGTTCCCAGCAGCAGGCGATTGGCCGCCTGCTCGATGCGTGACTGGCGCTCCGCGAGAGCCATGACATCCGAGGCCTCGTGTTTTGACGCGTCCTTCAGGACGGCCCGGGTGGCATCGACATTGGTCTGCTGAACTCGCAGAAGGTCCTCCAGGCTGTCTAACACCTCGCCCTGTCGGGATTCGGACGCGCGCCGCAGTTCATCCGGGCTGACAATGCGAAGGACTAACAGTCGCGACAGGGTGTGTCCGGGACCGGTGACGTCGTTCGCATCACGGGCACCGACGCAAAACCAGGCTTCGTGTTCGTCACTGCCGATCCAGCGTGACAGCTGGATTTCCACAGTCTGCCGGAAGGCGGGGCTGTTAGGTTTCCATGTCTGGATCACACGGCTGTCCGGCTTTTCAGGAGTCCCACGGAAAAGCGCGACTTCCGCGAGTCCGTAATCGTCACTTGCCTCAAAGGTGAGTGGAAGCGTGGCGTCTCTGGTGATCAGGATTTCCTCCTCACCCGTCGGATGGATGAATTGAATGCGGGGGGCTTCATCCACCTTGACGTTGAAAACGATCCGCGCTTGGTCGGATAAACCCAAAACGTCCGTCCAATGCGTGGACCATGGACGATTGGCCACCGGCCTGCCGCTGAGTTTCCAAGCCTCAGGCCGTTCTGAAACGCGGGCCACGGCCTCGCCCTGATCGACCGATAACTCGTTGACCGCGCGATCAAAAAGCCAGTCGAGTGTGACGTCGGATCCTGCCGGAATCACCGGCCAAACAGTGCCGTCCGGCACCCGGAAAGCCTTCATCCCCGTGTAGACGGGCGGGACAACAGCCAATTGACGGGTCAGCACCTTGGCCGGAATCCGCACTTCAATGCGTCTTTCAAAGGAACGCGCGTCACCCGCCACAAACTGATAGTTCCCGCTTTCCTGCCATTTGCAATCGACCGCCCAGATCATCGACTCGAGAGTTCGCTGCGCGGCATGACGCGTGACCCGGCCGTCACTTTGGGTGATGACGCACCATACCTCGGCAGGCACTTCTCCATCGAGTGTCACCTGCAGGGTTAGCACGGTTCCTCGGGCGACCACCCGATCCCCTGGTTCCACATGGATGACTCGGGTTCTGGTGACCGGTGCGATTTCGCGCGCCGGAAGCAGCACGCGGCCGACACGCTGGCGGAACTCGACGGGTTTGAGAAGATAAAGGAAGGATCCTAACAGGATCACCGACCCGGCAGCGGCGGCCCAGCGCCGCAGCAAGCGCCAATCGTAAACACGCTCCCATGCAATGCCGCCCCACAAGCCCGCCAACTCGCCTAACAAAACAGCTCGCCATTGCGGGCTTTCGTGCAGTGCGCGATCTAACTGCACTGCGTTGACCAAGGCGTTGTCGGTGCGCCCCGTGGCGGTTTCGAGGCGGCGGGCCAGCGCGGCGTCATCGATGCGCCTCAGCAAGGATCCGGCGGCATGGATGAACGCGCATGCAATCGGAAGGGCAATGCCCACAAGACCCGCGCAGCGCCCGAATATCCCGAAGTGTGCCCGTGCATCGACCATCAACCAGGCACCTAACATCACACTTGCGGCAACCAGTCCGATCGCCAATGAGGTCAGCCCGCGACCCATTTTGAGCGCGCGGGCGGCGTGGTTCAAGACCTGGCGTGGTGTCTGCACATCAGATTCAGAGTCTCGGATTGTCGGGTTGGGAATCACCGAGGCAGATGGGTTTCTCCTTCAGTTAGGGATCTTGCGGTTTTGGTTTTATCAGAACAAGACGGAAGTTGGAAAAATAGGATTTACCGGCTTTTAGCGTCGCGGCGTAGTTGACCACCTTCACCGAGAGAAACTCCGGTTTTTACTCCGTGCCCGCCACCACCACGGTGTCCGGCACGGTGAAGTCACGGCTCGCGGTGGTCCATTGCTTCGAATTGCCCGGCGGCGACGGAACTTGTGCCCGATAACACATCATCAGTGCAGGCCTGCCCGCCGACGCCGCCCGACGGAAAATCGTGCGCTTTTGATCGGGATGCGGGTCACGGCTCCAGGCCTCGGCGTGAATCTTCGCGGAAAAATCCCAAGTCATGCAATCGACCTCAATCCGATAGGTCGCGCCGGGCTCAATCGGCACTGGAACACTCTCGAGCTTGCCGCCCTGATTGCCCGCAATGCCTGCCGGTAAATCGAGCATGACCGCGCGACGACCGCCGACCTCTGGGGGCACTGCCATTTTGACATAGGGTCCGTTGTCCTTGTAAAATGCCTCGTCGGGAAATTCCACAAGCCACCCACGCAATGGATCTTTTCCCTCGAATCCGCCATTCGGCAGAAGGTTCTTTTCACCACCCGACGCCATGGCGGATGTGAGAAAACCCGCAGCGATCACTGACGCATGCATCATAGAGTGCAATTTTTCAGAAACGTTTTTGAGTCTCATGATGACGGGTATTCAAATTTCTCACTTCCCTGCCGAAGCCACACCGATTTCAGATAGGGATCCGAGGTGAAATCTTCGGGCATCCGTGACTGCCGTGACTGCATCGCGTGCGGCAGGGATTCTAACAATTTCCGCTCAAAGTCCGGCGCGGCCACCTGCCGGAAATTGGTGCAGCAGAGAAGCCAGCCGTTCGGTTCAAGAATGGCGGCCGCCAGCTGCGCAAGTTCACCGAAGTTTTCCTCGACGCGAAAAACCTTGCCGTTTTCATCGCGTGAAAATGTCGGCGGATCGAGCACGATGGCGTCAAAAGTCCGCCCTTGTTTCGCGAAGCGCCGGAGCCAATGGAACGTGTCCCCCTTGCAAAAATGGTGCGTGGCAGGATCGATGTGATTGTGGGTGAAATTGCGTTTTGCCCAATGCAGAGACGGTTGTGAGAGATCGAGCGTGGTGGTTTCCGCGCCGGCCATGGCGGCGGCCACGGAAAAGCCACCGGTGTATGCAAACGTGTTGAGCAATCGCTGACCGGGGCGCATCAATCGGCGCACCTCGGCACGATTGTCTCGTTGGTCGAGAAATAATCCCTGCGAGTAACCGGCTTGAAACGAGATTTCATAACTCACACCGTGCTCGCGAACCAAAAACGGAGTGCTGACCTCAGGCCCGCATAACAGAACCGGGGCGGCCATCTGCTGCGTGTCCAAGCGCTTCCAATAACAGGAAACACCACGCTCCCGAAGCCAACCCAAAAGTTCTGGCTCTATGTGGTGTGTGACCGTGGAAAGCAACCAATAACTCGCGTATGTTTCCAGTATCACCCCATCCAAACCATCACCCGAACCGTCAACCAAACGCGCACAATCTGTGCCGCCTGTGAGAATCCGGCCTCGCTTCTCAATCGCGGCTTCGAGCAAATCGAGCAGGTTCGGCGCGCCATTCATAGGGATGAAACAAGCCATTCACGGAAGTCGGGAATTCCGTTTCCGAGTGAGACCGCGATTTTTTCACGATGGGCGAGGATCGCCAGGCGTTCGGGGATGGTGAGGGCATCCGTCGTGAGCGCCGCAGCCGCCACCTCAGGAAATTTTGCGGGATGCGCGGTCTCAAGCGTGATCGTTGCCGCTCCTGGATGCCGCTCACGCCAATTCCGGGCGGCGAGCCAAGCGACCGCTCCGTGCGGGTCCATGATATATGAGTGGCGCGCGCTCACCTCGCGAATCGCCGAAAGCGTCTGCTCGTCGCTGAAGGCCATGCCGGACACTTCCGTTTTCATCGCCTCCCATGAACCTCCGAAAAGCGCCTGCATGCGCACAAAGTTAGATGGCGCACCCACATCCATCGCATTCGAAATCGTCGAAACGCTCGGACGCGGCGCGTAAATCCCAGTGCGAAGAAACTCGGGAACCACATCGTTGCAGTTGGTGGCCGCAACAAAATGACCCACCGGAAGACCCAGCTTCATCGCTAACAAACCCGCTGTTAAATTTCCAAAATTTCCAGAGGGAATGACAAAGACCGGCTTGGTCTCACAGGAAAGCTGGCGTGCCGCGTGAAAATAATAGAATGTCTGAGGGACCAGGCGCGCGAGGTTGATCGAGTTGGCGGATGTTAGATTCAGGGATTCTGTGAGGGATTGGTCCAGAAATGCCGATTTGACGAGTGTTTGGCAATCATCGAACGAGCCGTCGATTTCCAAGGCGGTGATGTTGCCGCCGAGTGCGGTGAGTTGCTTTTCCTGAAGCCCGGAAACCTTGCCTTTCGGGTAAAGAATCACCACTCGCGTGCCTGCTACATGGTGAAATGCCGCGGCGACCGCGCCCCCCGTGTCGCCGGAAGTGGCGACAAGCACGGTGAGCTCGCGATCATCCTTTCGCGTAAGCCAAGCCATCAGGCGGGCCATGAAGCGCGCCCCGAAGTCCTTGAAGGCAAGCGTCGGCCCGTGGAAGAGTTCGAGCACGTGATCACCCGGGCCGAGAGTGACGAGGGGCGCGTCGAACGTGAGTGTGTCTTCGACCATTTGGCGCAGCGCGACCACCGGCACATCGGTTCCGAAAAAGGCTCCCGCCACCGCGCATCCCATTTCCTGGAATGTGAGATCGCGCCAGTCATGCCAAAACTCCGAGCCCAGAACGGGAAGTGAATCCGGCATGTAAAGACCATTGTCCGGCGGCAATGAACGCAAGACGGCTTCCTTGAGAGTGACGCGGCGCGACGGGTCGTTCGTGGAATGATAGAACACGGTGAAAAAAGTGCTAACAGATTAGCAGGCAACGCCTCAAAATGAAAAGCCGCGTGGGTGCCTCTCGTTTTTCAGGGTTTTGAATTAGGATTTGGATGGTTCTCCGATGACATGCACACCATGCGGGTTGATGCGCGAAACGTAGGCTTGGCAGTTGAGTGGGATGGATAAAAATATTTTGCTGACGGCCTCAGCCACTTTGTGTGCGGTTTCCTCGCCCTCGCAGAGCGCAAATACTGAGGGGCCGGCACCCGAAATGGAAAACCCGAGCGCCCCGGCAGCAAGGGCGGCGCGCTTCGCCTTGTAAAAATTGGGAATCAATTTTTGGCGGCGGGGTTCCGCGATGACGTCGTGAATCGAGCGCGAAATGAGGCCGTAATCTTCCTGAATGATGCCGCAGAGCAGGCCGCCGAGATTGCCAATCTGCTGCGTGGCATTGATCAACGGGATTTCCTTGGGCAGGATTTCCCGGGCGATGCGGGTGAGTATCTCGATGTCCGGGTGGACGACGGCGCACCAAAGATTCGCGGGTGCCTGGAGCTGGGCCACATCCAGTTCTTCGTTAGAACGAATGAAAACAATGCCACCTAACAAGCAGGGGGCAACGTTGTCGGCGTGCCAAGCCCCGTCGGCCGAGGCCTCTCCGGTCATGGCGAAGGGCAGCAGTTGCTGCTTGCTGAGCGGTTCACCAATGAGTTTGTTCACGGCGAATGCGCCGGCGACAGCAGAGGCGGCGGACGATCCAAGTCCGGAACCAAAAGGCAGCTTCTTGTGGATCTCCATTTCAATTCCACGATCGGTCATGCCCAGGTGCCGAAGCAGGTCGAGGGCCGCAACTCCAGCCGTGTTTTGAGAAGGATCTTTCGGCAACATGCCGTTGTCCCCGGTGATCTGGGTGATGCGAAGCCCCGGCTTCTCCGCGTGCCGGACCACAATTTCATCACCAGGTGAATCAATCGCAAAACCCAAAACATCATAACCACATGCCACATTGGCCACTGTGGCGGGCGCGAAAACACGAATTTCAGAGGTGCTGGACACGGGAAGATCAATTTTAAATGATAAATGAGCGGTGGATGCATGCGGACTGGGGATCAACCTCAGCCGCTGGCTTCAAAGGAACGCGCGGAGTCTGCGACCGACCCTGCGATCTGTTCAAGCCCGGAAATGCGCACGGGACTTTTGGATTCCAAACTCGTGAATTTCACGTGCAATCCGGCCTCAGAAAAACCAACCGCTCTTTTTTTTGCGCTTGTAGGAACCGTCACCCACCGACAAGACCTCAAGCCGCACGGTGGTGAGACCATGGTCATAAAAACCGAGTTTTTTGGCGGCGCGCGGGGTGACGTCAAGGACCCGGTTAGAAATGAACGGCCCCCGATCATTGAGTCGGATTTTCACCGACCTGCCGTTCTTCAGGTTGGTCACCTTCACGAGACAGGGGAGGGGAAGGGTTTTGTGAGCGCCCGTGAGATGCCATGGCATCACCTTTTCTCCTAACGACGTCGTCCCGCGCATCAACCCGAAAAAATGCGATTCATTATACCAAGAACAAATCCCGGTTTCCTCAAAATCCAATGCACGCTCCACTCCCATCGGCTGATAGTATTGGCCGCGGACAGTGTAGGATCGCGTCATGTAACCGGCATGGCCGCCGGGATACCCGCAGGAACTCAACAATGCGACCACCAAAACCGCGCCGGTGATCGCTGTTTTCCTGAACTGATTCGCAAGATTCATGAGTGGGATCATGACAGTTAGAATCCACTGAAGTGCCGGTTATCGGCTGCGTTCACGAATCACCTGAAGTGTCGTGGCCACCTTCTCCTTCAGTTCTTTGCCGGGTTTGAATTTCACGGCGGCGCGCGCTGGAATAAAGACGTCCTTGCTTGGGTTCTTTGGATTTCTGCCGATTTTAGCCTTCATTTCACGCACTTGAAAGGCCCCGAAATTCCGCATGACCACCGTGTCTCCTTGTGCAAGCGAGAGGGTGATTTCATCGATGAGGGCTTGAAGCACTTCAAGAACATCCTGTTGGGTGAGGCTGCCACCCACCGCTCCAAGATGATCGATGATTTTGATGGAGAGTTCGCGCTTGGTGATGGTGGCCATGTGAGAAAAACGGTGGGGATTCCAGATGCGCGCGAATTCAATAATGATGCGGCCCCGATTGTCCCGTCAAAAATCGATTTATTTGCACGGCTCCCACCGCGTCCGTCGGAAAAATCCTTGCACTCGCGGGCGTTGAGAATTGGACGATTGGCTTCGCCCGACAGCGCAGGCCGATTTTCAGGAACCACGCGAGTCGCGTGCCCTGCCCGGAAAAAAAGCAGATCGATCCGTAACCGAAAAATTAAATGAGACCGTTTGTCATGAGCACCCTCTTGGATTTCCGCAAGAATTGCGTGACAATAGCAATTTCTGCAGGCTTTGGTGTGCATTGATGGCCTGCCATGGCAGCCGACAGGCACCCGGAATCGTCATGCCAACAGGCGAAATTGAGAACGTGGCTGACTTGGCACAGCGGATGCAACGTTCTTTTTGTCAGTTACATGTGTTCCTTTGCGGTTTGTTAGAAAATGGCCCCAATACGTTTTCTAGCAAACCGCTTCGGGAAGTAACGGCAATCTTCCCATTCCAGCTTCAGGAAGCCATCCCGCCTCCCCGTGAAAACACCGCCCCTTTCACGCGGATGCCTAGGGTAGCACCCCAATGCTACAGGCTGAGCTGCATTCCTCCTTGCCAGACGCGTCCGCGTTGTATGCAATCGAGATTGTCCGGTAGCCGGGCACTTTCGCATGCCTGTTTCCGAAGTTTCACCCAATCTCTTGATTATCGATGATGATGAAGCGATTCAAAATCTTCTGATGACCGCCGCCCAAAGCCGCGGCTGGCATCCGGTCGTCGCGGTTTCAGGGGCGCAAGGGTGTCGCCTCCTCAATGCGGAGATCAAGGCGGTGGTGTTAGACCATGGTCTGCCAGATGGAGATGGGATTCAGGTGCTCGCCCACTTGCGCAAGTTGCGTCCCGATGTGCCCGTGGTCATGCTCACCGGCCACAACGACGCGGAAACCGCAGTCCAGTCCATCAGGGCCGGCGCGGACGACTATCTGACAAAGCCTTTCGAATTGGAGCGTCTTTTTCGTGTCATCCAAGACGCGTGTCAGCTCCGGCGGCAGAATGCCTGCTCCCAGAAGAGCGATTTTGTCGCGAAGTCGCAGGGCCCGGCCGCCTTATTGCAGCAAAGCCGCAGTGCCCACATGCGCGAGTTGTTTCGCCAGATCGAAAAAGCGGCAAAGCTTCAAGTCACCGTGTTGCTGACCGGCGAGAGCGGCACCGGCAAAACCCTCATCGCCCGCGAAATCCATCGCTTGGGTTCACGCGCTCATGAGCCGTTCATCCCTGTGAATTGCCCGGCTCTGCCCCGTGAGTTGCTCGAGTCCGAGTTGTTCGGTCACGAACGCGGTGCCTTCACCGGCGCCTCAGCCAGCCGCGTCGGCCGCTTCGAGCAAGCGTCCAAGGGCACGATTTTCCTCGATGAAATTGGAGATCTTCCCGGCGAACTCCAACCCAAGTTGCTCACCGTGCTCCAGGATCAAAAATTTTTCAAGGTGGGGGGGAACCAGATATTGCGCACGGATGCGCGGATCATTACCGCCACCAACATCGACCTCAAAACAAGGGTGGCCGAAGGACGTTTTCGCGAGGATCTCTACTATCGTCTCAATGTCTTGGAAATGCGCGTGCCTGCCTTGCGGGAACGTCTCGAAGACCTCCCCTATCTCTTGCGCTTGATTCTCGACCGCATCGCCCGCGATCGTGGCCAAAAACCTTGGGATGTCAACCGCCCCGCCATGCAAATGCTCATGAGCCATGCGTGGCCCGGTAATATCCGCCAACTCGAAAATGTGCTCGAGCGAGCCACCGCCTTTGCCGAGGGCGACCAACTCGATGAGCACGACTTTGCCCCGCTGATGCAGGACCGCCCAGATCTCCCCGCCGCCCATTCCAATCTCACCCTCCAGGAGGTCGAGCGCCAGGCATTCGTGGACGCCTATCAGCGCTGCGGACAAAACAAGGCGCGCACCGCTCGGCATCTCGGCATCGCCGAGAGGACCGTCTATAATTTGTTGGCTCGCTATGAGCTCAAATGAGATAGCCCGCGCCGGTGGGCCTCATTGCAGAAATTGCGGCATATCTGCAATGATTGCAGGGTAATCTGTGCGCGATTCCCTGCTCACAATAGCGAATGCCTTTGATTGCAAGGAGGTTTCGCGTTTTTCCTGTTTGGCACGGCATTTGCTAATTCTCATCCGATATGAGAATCCTTCTGGCAGATGATCATGCATTGGTGCGATGTGTGTTCAAACACATCCTCGAAACCCATTTCCCAGACGCGGAATTCGGTGAGGCTGAAAATTGCCAGCAGGCCGTTGACGCCGCGCTCGCACAGTCATGGGATCTCGTCATTCTCGATATTTCCATGCCCGGTCGCGGCGGACTGGATGTGCTTAAGAAAATTCATGCGCAGCGTCCCAAGACTCCGGTGCTGATCGTGAGCATGCATGCAGAGCAGTCGTTTGTCATGCGCGCCTTTCGCACGGGTGCCACCGGGTATTTGGACAAGGCCAGCACCAGTCATGAGTTGATCGAAGCCGTCGAGCGCGTCCTTTCCGGCAATCGTTACATCAGCAATGCTCTCGCGGAACAATGGGCAGTCACATTGGGCTGCACCCCGGAGGATCTGCTGGACCAACAATTGTCAAATCGCGAGTTTGAGGTGATGCGCCGGATCGCTTCGGGGGAGACCGTTAGAACCATTGCGCAGGATATGCTCCTGAGCGGTAATTCCATTGGCACCTACCGCATGCGCATTCTTAAAAAAATGCAGATGCACACCAATGCGGATCTCACGCGCTACGCCATCCAAAACCGTCTGGTCGCCTGATGCAGAGAACGCATGCCAAAACGTAACATCCATAAAAACCTTTGAAAAATCCAAAGATCTAACAAACTAACAATAATTGACCCATGAATCGCCGTACTTCCATCGAGGAAAACAACCGTTTTTCAAGCACACGACGCCATTATCACCAGAGTCACTGCAATTCGCGTAGTAGTTGGCGCCAGTGGAGTGAGGCAGTCGAGAAAAGGAAGGCATCGCGCCTGTGGCTGCAGTTCATTTGCAGCATGATTGCCGTGCTCGGGCTCGGTGCTGTTATCTATGGAATGGTTGACACATTGCAGGTGACTCCTGTGTCCGCAGTGCGCCCGCACATGAAGGATTCGGCAGATGGGGTGAGCACAGTGAATCAGCCATAAGAGTCAATGCGGCCCCCTGAGGACTGGGCCTCATTCAGTCTCATTAGAAACCACCAATTCTTCTTTTTCTGCGTAGATTTATTGAATTTCTAGCAGAGCGGTGGCTGCGCTGCTCGGATCGGCCCGCTGCTCGAGTGACTTGACGACTGCGCTGGCTTGACGCTTGACCTTTCCTTCGTACACGCGTTTGCCGTTCAGGAGCACTTTCACAGTTTGGTCCAAATTGATCAGGCGGTCGTGCAGTCGCAGAATGACCTTCGTGCCTTCCGGTGCGTCAATGGTGATTTGCTGATTCATGACATTCCCGCGGATGGTGAGGCCAGGCTTGGCACTGCCTGCGGGCAGCGATAGCCAGTAAAACCGGTCATGCAATCGTGTGGATTGGCACCAGACGACGGTTTTGGGCCACGGGTCGCGGGTGCATGCGGCCATCCATGGCACGACTTCGGCGTCCTTGCCGTTCATCCAGTGGCCGAGATCTGGATAGATGGTGACGCGGTGCGGGTAGGCACCGGGATGCTGCTTGGTGAGTGAGTCGAGTTTGTCTCCCCATTCTGCCGCGATTTTGTTGCGGTTGTAGGCGGCGTCCTCTCCGCCGCAGAAAATCGCGAATGGAAGGTTATATAATCCGAGCGGCGACGCGTCACCCGGGTGACCGGCCATCATCGAGGCCGCGGCCAATCGGTCGGCCAACCGCGGCGCGAGTTGATAGACACCGTCGCCGCCAGCCGAGTAACCCATCAGATAGACCTTGTCCGGATTGACGCCGGCGAGCATCACGCAGTTTTCTATCAGGCGGTCAAAGAAGTCGTCGATATGGCTTTCGTGCCAGAGGTTCCATGTGTTGGTCGGGGCTCTCGGCGCAATGTAAAGCCCTTCCGCAGGCTGATAGAGGCGGATTTGGTTTTTCCATTGCTGGTCGTTGACTTCTTCCGGCGCGCCGCCGCCGCCGTGCATGGAGATCCAAAGGCTGCGTCCGCCGGGCGGTGGTGTGCCGAAGTCGCGAGACAGGAGCCTCATGGACTTGTCTCCTAGATGCATCACATTCGCGCACATTTCGGCGGAACGGGCCACCTTCTGCTGGGAACGCAATTGGTCCCATAACAACTCGATGGCTCTGGCAGATTCGGACTGGCTGAGAGACGTGGGAGGAATTTCGGAGGCCTGCCTCGCGACGGGTTGGGCCAGCCATTGGCGCAAGGCGCGCAGTCCCGGCCCCTCCTTCACCGGTTTCCCTTTCACCCACGCAAGATCGAGTGTGCCAATGCCGACATCCTTTGCGCCTAACGGAAAATCACGCGCCCATCCGTCGCTCACCACGCGCAGCTGATGCGCAACACCGGATTTGATTTCCAATGAGGGCATATCATTGAGGTCGGAAGCGCCGGCGTTGGTGGTCACGGATGCCAGAAGTTTTCCCGCATGATCTAACAATTCAACGCGAACCGCCATCCTCGCCCCGGCATCATCAATCACCCGAAGGTGGAGCGTGAAAACGCCGGTTTTTTGTTTTGAATCGGCCGGCGGATTGCTTGCGCCGCTGGCATACCGGTCGGTGACATTGACGGCGGGCACCGAGGTGTTAGATGGATTCCAAACCAGCGGGAACGAGTGGGTGGATGGATGCCAAGAGTTCGCCCAGATGGCATGGGACGGGTCATCGGCCACGGCCATGGCGGCGTCAGCGGTGAACCATCCACGGTCGAGGCCATCGGGGCTGGGTTCTGCGGCACCGGTGAAATGCCAGGTGCCGTCCCAGATTTCGACCCAGGTGTGGTTGCCACTTTTTTGGGTCCAATTGGCAGTGCCGGCGAGGCGGGCGGGGATGCCGACGCTGCGGCAGGCGTTGGCAAGGAGGATCGAGAGTCCGGTGCAGCTCGCCTTGCCTTGTTGAATCGATTCTTTCGGGCTTTGGTTAGGGCGCATGCGGCCGGTGTCGTATTTCACCCCGAGCTTTGGGAATAACCGGCGGTTGAGTTGTTCGGCGGCAGCGCTGGCGGATTGGCAGTCTTTGACGATTTCTCGGCACATTTCCCGAAATGTGCGCCGCCACGGGTCGCGCGGTTCATCGAGTTGTGCGTATGGCAACACGCAGTCGAAAAACAACGCGTCAGGCACGTCCTTCGCCCAGGGAAATGATTTGCGGGAATTCATCGCGAGACGCAGGTTTTCTAACAAAAACTCCTTGGTGAGGCAGCGCAGGTCTGAGTCGGGCATTCCATCGACGAGAAAGGAGGCGGCGGTGGCACCGGGTTCGCCGAATTCGTGGGCGGCGGCCTCGGCGAATGACCGGATGGCAAGGGCGTTGTCGCCGGCGGCGGTGAGGCGGGCCGGATTGATGGGCGCTGCAGTGGCCATGGGCTGCGGAGTGGCGAGGAAAACGAGAGTGAGCATGAGCCAGTGCATGGCACCTAGGTTGGCGCGTGATCGCGAGGGGGTAAATCACAATTCGGGGATTGGACGGACGGGTCATTCCGGCGAGCGCGGGATCTGCGTCTTGGGTCTTGTGTCTCAGGGGCAAATCTACCAGTTTCGCTTCATGAAAGTTGTCAAAGCTGTCATCACCGCCGCCGGAAAAAATCAACGCCTTCTGCCTTTGCAGACATTGGTCGACCGTGACGGCGTCTCTAAATCCGCACTCGCCATTTTGGCTGAGGAAATCACCTCGGCCGGCATCGGCGAAATCGCAGTGATCGTTTGCCCAGGCGATGAAGCCGCCTATGCCGCTGCCGCCGGTCCACTCGCCCGCCAAATGCGTTTCATCCCGCAAATCGAGGCCTTGGGTTATGGTCATGCCGTGCACTGCGCGGCCGCATTCACCGGCACCGATCCGTTTTTGCTCATGGTTGGCGATCACCTCTACACCAGTCGCACCGATGCGTCCTGCACGGCACAACTTCTCGCCACCACTGCAATCGTCAATTCCGCAGTGTCTGCCGTCCAAGCCACCCACGAAAGTAAACTCCCGTATTATGGATGCGTCGGCGCGCAGCGAGTCCCCGGATCCGACCGGCTTTATGAAATTGAAACCGTCATTGAAAAACCCACCCCCACCGAGGCCGAACAAAAACTCGTCGTGCCGGGACTCCGCGCCGGAAATTACCTCTGCTTCTTCGGCATGCATGTGCTCACCCCGTCGGTGATGGAAATTCTCGGCCGCCAACTCAAGGAGGGCCGTGCCGATCTGTCACTTGCCTTAGCGGAAATTGCCCGCCGCGAACGCTACCTCGCCCACGAACTTCAAGGACGCCGCCACGATATCGATCTCCACTATGGCCTCCTCAGCACTCAGCTTGCCCTTGCCCTTGCCGGAAACGACCGAGACGAGGTGCTCTCACTGATCGTCGAATCACTCGTGCAATCCCAATCCTGATCCGGTCATGCCCCGTCTATCCGCCCTCATCACCTCGTCCGATGGACAGGTTCGCAATCAATCACTTGATGCGGCATGCGCGTCCATGAGCGCTGCGGAATTGCTCGCCGAGGCGGATGCGTTAGACTCTTTTCGCCGTAACAGCGACAACCTGTATCATCGCGTGCGGGCCTTGTTGTTCCTTTACGCGATCCATCGTTTTCACCTGCCTGAGCGCCTCGCTGAATCCGCCACAGCCATCCACCCGGGTCTGATCCCCTTCAAGGGTTATCATAACATGTTAGAGCGCCGCTTCGAGGAGGCTATCGACGTCTTTCTTTCCACCCAGCGCACGAGCGGACCGAGCGACGGCATTTCCAGCGCCCTAGCCGCAGCCTATCAGAAACTCGCATTCCAAACGCTTGCAGATCAAGTCCGCCGCAGCGTGCGCGGGGTGAGCGGCAACCAGTGGATGTTTCGCATGGGCCACCCCGCCGACCAACCACTGCGCATTCGCAGGGAGCTCACCTTGCGCGATCCGGGGACTGGTCTCTATCCGATCCTTCGTGAGCGCACCCCCGTCCGCATGGATCTCACCCATTGTGCTTGGAGTGACATTTTCTTTCTCGGGATGGACTACCCTGAGGGGGCGAAGGTGCTCAACATCTCGGTGGATCTAGCAGTTCACGGCCGCGACAAGGACCCCGGCCCGCCCGTGGAGGCCAGCCTGCGCGTGATCGAGCAACCGGTGCTCCGCCTCACCAGTGTTGATCTCGCATGCACCGCTGAAATTACCAGCCTCAATGAGGTGTTTGATTTTGCGAAGGATTACCTCGGTCTGCTCAAGGCGGCAGTCATTGCAAGTGGCATCGTCCCCCCCGGCATCGAGGGTTCCGGGCAATCCCTCGCCGATCTGCTAGAACGCGTTGTCGGCCCGGGCCGCGGCTTGGAAATTGTCAGCAACGTCAACAACATCCCCAAGGGTTCGCGCCTCGCCGTTTCCACCAACCTGCTCGCGGCATTGATCGGTGTCTGCATGCGCGCCACCAGCCAAGCCCGCTCACTCACCGGCGCGCTGGAGGAAAATGAACGCCGCATCGTGCTTGCCCGTGCGCTGTTAGGTGAGTGGATCGGCGGTTCAGGCGGCGGTTGGCAGGATTCCGGCGGCGTCTGGCCGG
>CAIYYV010000207.1 GCA_903930425.1 Akkermansiaceae bacterium
CATTTTTTCGCCGAGGCCAAGAATTTGTTCGGCCTCCCGTTGGGTGAGATGATATTGGTCAAGGAAGGCTTTGAGTTCTGCTTTTGAGAGTCGGCTGGTGACGTGATTGAGGTAGTCGTTCACGTAAGTGCTTGCATCTCCGGAGAGCACCGTGTCTCCGCAACTATTGCAACGTTCCATGGGAACGTCGGGCACGGTGATTTCCAAACCCTCGGAGGTATGAGTGACGAATGGCTCGCGAAGCGGTAGCAGAATCCCCCCGCTGCATTCAAAGCAGGGATGGCACTGGGTATGAGAGGTTTTCGTCTTCATGGCTCTTGATGGATGGGAATGAGAGGCAGTGGCGGGCTGGGGAGATTGTGACGATGGACTGAGATCTTTACGCGTGGAGGATTGGAATTATCGGGCGACAAGGTGATGTGGATCAAGAGGGTATCGTGATCGTATCTCATCACGAACTGGTATTTCTGAGGATGGGTGTTGAGCTTATGGAACAATTCGTAGGATTCGAGGTCAGCAATCAGGTCGCGAACGAGTTCATCGTCCCGTAGATCGACAAGATGGAGGAAACGGAGATTGTCGCGGTGGATGAATCTTCGCTCCGAATCACGCAAGCAATTCACGATCATTTGCCTCATTGACGCCGATGCGATGCAGAGATCAGGAGTCATGCGCGGGGGAAGATTGGTGCGGATTCGCACGGTTTGCAAGTCTGATTTTTTAACAGGCTAGAGATAACTGCCCGCAGGCGTGCTGCGACTATCCGGAGATTCCGCGCATGGCGCGATCAAAATCCTGCGGTCTTGGGCAGGCCGAGCGGGCGATTTCCGGATCGACAAAGCCCTGATGGGTGGAGGCTACCAAGTAATCGAGCAGCGAGCAGGTGGTGGTTCCGTTGGATTTTTGGAGGTGGTCCTGCAATTCGGTGAGTTTGTGATCGAGGATCCATCGGCGGGTGGCGGCCTCGTTTTGCAGGTATTCGAGGGCGGGGAAGAGACCGCCGCCGAGGCGAGGGAGCAGTTGCTGGGAGAGGACGCCGACGAGTTGGGAGGCAAGCAGGTTGAGGGCGCCGGTGGTTTCGGACTTGAGGAGGTGGGAGAAGCGTTCGAGGGTTTCGGTGACGCCGCTGCTGTGGAGGGTGGAGATGACGAGGTGGCCGGTTTCCGCCGCATGCAGGGCGGTGAGGGCGGTTTCGGTGTCGCGGATTTCACCGAGAAAAAGGACATCCGGGCTTTGACGCAGCGCGGCCCGGAGGCCGGTCGAAAAACTCGGTGAGTCGAGGCGGATTTCGCGTTGGGAGAAAAAGGACAGGTCGTTTTCAAACAGATACTCGATGGGATCCTCGAGGGTGACGATGTGGCGGGCGAGGTGGTGATTGATCCAATCGAGGCAGGAGGCGACGGTGGTGGACTTGCCAGAGCCAGTGGGGCCGGTGACGAGGATCAGCCCGAAGCGGCGCTGCATCCATGATTCTAACAGCGTGGCCGGCAGCCCGAGCTCGGTGAGTGGCGGAATGTGGGCGCGGATCGGGCGCAGGACTGCGGCGAGGCGGCCGAGTGTGTGATAGAGGTTCACGCGGAGGCGCCCGCCATCGGGGATTTGCCAGGAAATATCTGCTTCGGGATGGGAGGCGGGGTCGATGTCACAGGCCTGCCAAAACTCTAACATGGCGGATTTCGAGACCGGCCCTGGATGGAGGATGATGACCTCGCCCTCGCGGCGGATGCGCGGGGCCTCATCCTCGAGGAGGAAGACATCGGTGGCGGCGCCCGCAAAGGCGTCCCGGATGAGTTGGGTGAGGGCGGAGTTCATGGCGCGGGAGTCAGGGTGACGAGTTGATGCAGGAAGGCGAGTGCGGAATCCCGGTCAAGGATTCGGTTTTCGAGTTGTTCGGTTTGGATGGCTTCGAGGATTTCCTTGAAGCGCGGGCCGGGGGTGAGGCCGAGTTGGATCAGGTCGCGGCCGGTGACCCAGGGTGCGGGAATCAGTGGCTCGGCGGCGAACTCGGCGGCCTTGGCTTGGAGAAATTCATAGTTATCAGTGAAGCCGTTAGATGAGGCGCAATCGACGCGGTGGAGTTCCATTTCCAGGGCGAAGGTGGGAGCGGCCATGAAGCGCTTCAATTTGGCGACGCGCATTTTTTGCACGTTCATGAACTGCATGTGGCGGGCGACCATGGACGCCACGATGGCGACGGTATCATTCGGGTAGCGGAGGCGGCGTAGGACGGTTTCTGCGATTTCCGCGCCCATTGAGTCATGGCCATTGAATCGGATTCTAGCAGAATCGTCATCGAGGGTTCGGCAGGCGGGTTTTGCAATGTCGTGCAAGAGGACGGCGAGGCATAACTCCAAGGATGCGTCGGGCGCGAGCAGATCGAGCATGATCCGGGTATGGGTATACACATCGCCTTCCGGATGCCATTCCGGTGGTTGGTCGCAGCCGATCATGGGGAGCACTTCGGGCATGAAATGGCGGATGAGCCCGGAGTTCACGAGGTGCTCGAGGCCAACGCGCCGACGCGGCGACAGGAGGATTTTAGAAAACTCGTCGCGGACGCGCTCGGGCGAGATCCGGTCGAGCAGGTGGGCGCAGTGCCGGATCGCCTCGTTCGTTCCCGGATCGATGGTGAACCCGAGTGTCGTCGAGAATCGCACGGCGCGCAGAAGGCGCAGGCCGTCCTCGGTGAAGCGTTTTTCGGGTTCACCGATGGCGCGGAGGACGCCCGCCTTGAGGTCTGTGAGGCCGCCGACAAAATCGATGACCTCGCCGGTCTCGGGGATTTCAAACAACCCGTTGATTGTGAAATCGCGCCGTTGTGCGTCGTCTTCCGGCGAGGAAAACGTGACCGTTTCCGGCCTGCGGCCGTCGCGATAGCTGCCATCGGTGCGGAAGGTGGCAATTTCCACGGGGTGACCCGCGTGTTTTACGATGACCACGCCGAAGTGCGCACCCACCTCGTTAGAGCCGGGGAAAAGTGCGATGACCTGAGCGGGCACGGCGGAGGTGGCGATGTCGTAATCTTTGGGTGGATGGCCTAACAGACGGTCGCGCACACAGCCGCCGGCGAACAATGCCTGATGACCGGCGGCGATGAGGCGGCGGGCCAGGGAGAGAGCGGCCTCGCGAGCGGTCATAGTGGGACGGGATTTCATGGAGGTCGGCATTTTATTGCGGACGGGTTCCCTGATAGATGGAAACGACGCCGCCGGTGAGCGGGGTGGCGCTGGCCTCGGTGAACCCGCAGGATTCTAACAACTCAATCATCGCCGCACCGGATGGAAAAGCCTCGATCGATCCGCCGAGGTATTCGTAGGTGTCGCGATGGCCGGTGAGCCAGCCGGCAAGGCGCGGCAGGACGTGATGCAGATAGAACCGATACGGACGGCGGAGCAGGCCGTGAGGCAGCGAGAAATCCAGGATCACGAGGTGGCCGCCGGGCTTGAGGACACGGAGCATTTCGCGCAACGCGGCCGGGTAGTCGGTCATGTTGCGCAGGCCGAAGGCGACGGTGACCGCGTCGAATCCGGAGTCTAACAGCGGCAGGTGCAGCGCATCGGCCACCAGGGTTTTGGTGATCCCGCGGCGGGCGGCATGGGCGAGCATTTCCTCACAGAAATCCGAGGCGGTCACCTCGCAATCCGGGCACTGGCGTTGGATTTCCAGGGCGAGGTCGCCGGTGCCGGACGCCACGTCGAGCACGCGGGCCGGATTCCATTGGCGGAGGCGCGTGCTCACGGATTTGCGCCACCAAACGTCCGCGCCGCAGCTCAGCACATGGTTGGTGAGCACGTAGCGATCCGCAATTCTAGCAAAGGCATCGCGAACATAAACGGCATCGGGCATACGAGGAGAGTCAGGGTAGAGCGCCCGCGAATCAATATGCTTTATCGATAGGATCCTGAAACCGGGATTGACAAGCCGTCTGTGCACACATAACCTGTGCTCATGGCAAACTTGACGCTTTCCATTGACAAAGAACTCCTCAAACGGGGTCGCAGTTATGCCCAATCACGCGGCACCAGTCTCAACGCACTGGTTCGCAATTTATTGAGCGATGCCATTTCCAGCACTGACGCTGCGGTGGATGCCATGATCGAGCGCCTCAAGCAATCGTCGGGCGACTCCAAAGGCCTCAAAATTTCCCGGGAAGAACTTTACCGTCACTGAGCCATGGCCCGACGAAGTTTTTTGGATACCAATGTTTTGATCTACTCGGTGGATCGCGCGGATCCGGCGAAACAAGCCACCGCCCTGGAGCTCATCGCCCGGCATTCCAAGGAGAGAACCGGCGTCATCTCGACCCAGGTGCTTCAGGAATTTTATTCGGCGGCGACGCGAAAACTCGGAATCGAACCCATTCAAGCCCGCGAGCAGCTGCGGTCCTTCCGCGTTTTTGATATCGTGCAAGTCACTCCAGCGATCATCGAGGAGGGGGTCGATTGCTCGATTCTCAATCTCATCTCGTTCTGGGATGGACTCATCGTCGCCAGCGCCTCGGCCGCCAAATGCGCCGAACTCCTGTCTGAAGATCTCGGCGACAAGCAGATCATTCAAGGGGTCGCTGTTAGAAATCCGTTTGGCTGACATCGTGGCGGTTTGTTTCGTCGCAGACCGTCACGACACGCCCGGAATATCGCCGCCGAATGCTCTCCATGTATTGTGTTTTACTCTCTTTGCTCATGATCCCGGTCAGTATTTTCATTCCGGTGTCATTCTTTATGGCGCAACCACCATCAAAAGCCTTTTCTGCAGGTTCCGCCC
>CAIYYV010000208.1 GCA_903930425.1 Akkermansiaceae bacterium
GACATGAGCCCGCCCCGCCTCGCGCTCATCTTTTGCAACACCAAGCGCTCCGTGGACGAATGCACCGAGGATCTCGTCAACCGCGGCTACGCGGCCGACCGCCTTCACGGCGACATGACCCAGCAAATGCGCGAGCGGGTCCTCAAACGCTTCCGCGAGGGCTCGGTCGAATTGTTAGTGGCCACCGATGTCGCCGCCCGCGGGCTCGACATTGATGAAATCGACATCGTGTTCAACTACGACCTCCCCGCCGACCCGGAGGATTACGTTCACCGGATCGGCCGCACCGGCCGCGCCGGGCGTTCCGGCCGCGCCGTGAGTTTCGTGTTCGGGCGGGAAATCTACCGCATCCAATCGATCGAGCGCTACACCCGCTCTGTCATCCGTCGCGATCGCATCCCGTCCGTCGAACAAGTCGAAGGCCGCCGCGCCGACCTCATCTTCGATGAACTCAAAGAACGCCTCGAAGCCGGAAAATTTGATGCCTATCAGGATAATATCGACCGTCTGTTAGATCAAGGCCACACCCCCACCGACATCGCCGGTGCGCTCGTCACCCTGCTCCGTGAGGCCAGTGGCCGCGAGGGGTCGCCTATCGAGGAAGACCGCGAACCGGATCGCCCGGCCCGCCGCGAAACGTCACGTGACACCCGTGGTCCGCGTGATGACCGCCCGTCGCGTGACGACCGCAGCCCGCGCCCGGACGGCCGGTTCGATCGTGGCCCGATCCCGCAAGAACCCGGCATGACGCGCCTCTTCCTTTCGCTCGGCAAAACCCACGGCGTCATGGCCAAGGAAATTGTCGGCATGCTCTACCGCGAGGCCGGACTGCCTGACGGTTGTCTCGGCCGCATCACCTTGTTTCCCAAACACTCGCTCGTCGACGTCCCCGAACCCTTGGTCGGCCAAGTCATCGAACGCACCCGCAACGCCCGCCTCCGCGGCCGCCCGTTCCGCATCGATGTCGACCGCGGCCCGATGTGAGTGGAGGCCGGGCCGCATCGAGCGCCTCGCACTCTATCAGGAGGCGGGCAAGATGCCCGCTCCACGTGGCCCGGGCATCCTGCCCGGTGCCTCCTCTCTAAGCCTTAAAAGAAAATTGGAACCCCAACCGAGCAAAGCAAACTGCAAGCGCAGGCCTCGAGGTATGCAAAAAAACGGTGCCGCTTGGATGCATTTTTTGAAGATTTCCACACTGACCCCTTTGATTGACGATTTTTGATTGTTGATGTGACGGAACGGCCACTCAACATCCAATCACCCATTCAAAAATCAACAATCGTCAATCGTCAATCGAACCTCTTCAAATGCGTTCTGTAAAGCGGCCCACACTCGACCATGGCGAGCCCGGGCCACATCCGTGCCGAATTTGACCAAGGACCGCCGAAGCCCGAGAGGCAGCACGTCATGAAGAGCAGAACGCATCAAAAAGACCGATCTATGAGGTTTAATAGATCCAAGCAATCGATCTATCGGTCTTTATGCAATGTCACCCCGGTTGTTGTTCTCAATTTTTCGCGGGATTTCAGAGAAAGCGGTCGAGGATTTTGCGACTGGTGGCGTCGAGGGACTGCGGGTTGCGGATGAGAAACTGGATATTCCGGCCGTCGACAATGAGCAGTGACTGCCCCGACAATCGCCTGATATCCTCCTCCGCCTTGAGGAGCAAATCGGTGGTGCCCCGATCAGTCTCGACGCGCCAAGTGCAGGGGGTGGCGTATCCGGTGACACTGCAGACGCGCTGGATTTCAGGCATGAACTCCCGGCCTTCCAATTCCTCCTCGACTAACAGGCGGATTTCCTGAGGCAGTTCATCGAGTTTGGGGATCCATGCGAGTTCGTTGCCCTCGCGGCTGAGCAGTGCGATGCCTTCGCGAGCGGCGGTGATGGGGAACGCGCGGGCTGGAGCTACTTCACAGTGCTCAGTGCCGTCCGCGGCAGTGAAGACCAACTGCCCGAATGCGTCGCGGTGAAGATGAAAATCCTGAGTCATTTTTGGGGTCAAATCTCTTTGAGTGACGACAGCGTGGCGTCGTCAATTTCTGTGAGAGCGGCAGCCCCGCCATTGAAAAACTCTGTCTGTGCGCGGTCGAGGCGGAAATACGCGCCCTTCAACGCGAGGAGGTCTTCGTGCAGTCCCTCCTCGACGATTTGGCCGCGTTCGAGCACGACCAAGCGGTTAGCGCGGCGCAAGGTTGAGAGCCGGTGGGCGATGGCGAGCGTGGTGCGGCCGCGGATCAGATTGTCGAGTGCGGCCTGGATTTCGAGTTCGGTTTCGGTATCGACGGACGAGGTGGCCTCGTCGAGGATGAGGATGCGCGGGTTGATGAGCAGGGCGCGGGCGATCGAGATGCGTTGGCGCTCCCCGCCGGACAAGGCCTGCCCGCGTTCCCCGACTAACGAGTCATACCCTTGTTGGAGACGCAGGATGAATTCGTGGGCATGGGCCGCGCGGGCGGCGGCAATGATTTCATCGCGGGTCGCCTCGGGTTTCCCGTAGGCAATATTTTCCGCGATCGTTCCAAAAAACAAAAACGGTTCCTGCAAGACCAAGCCGATATTGCGCCGATACGATGAGACCGGCAAGGACCGGATGTCCACGCCGTCGATCCGGATCGATCCATCTGTCACGTCATAAAACCGGCAGATCAAATTGACCAGGGTGCTTTTGCCCGACCCGCTGTGGCCGACCAAGCCGATCATTTCTCCCGGGGCGATCGTGAGGTTGACGTCCTGCAGGATGGTGCGCGTGCCGTAGCGGAAACTCACGTCGCGGAGTTCAAGGGCACCGCTCACTTGATCGAGATGCACGGGATGGCTGGGTTCGGGCACGCTCGAAACGTGATCGAGGATGTCAAAGATGCGTTTGGCACCGGCCGCCGCCTTTTGTGTCACTGAAACAATCCGGCTCATCGAGCCAAGCCGCGAATAGAACCGGTTGATATACGCGAGAAACGCAACGAGCACGCCCACGGTGATCTGGTGCTTCGAGACCTGCCAGATGCCAAAGCCCCAAACGACTAACAGCCCGGCTTCCGTGAGAACCGTCACTGTCGGCGTGAACAACGACCACACCTTGTTCACGCGGTCGTTGACCGCAAGATTGCGGATGTTCGCCTCGCGAAACCGCTGCGCCTCGCGCTTTTCCTGGGCAAATGCCTTCACTACCCGCACCCCGGGAATCGTGTCCGCCAACACACTGGTGACCTCCGACCATATCCGATAGACTTGGTCAAAACCATGCCGCAACCGGTCGCGCACCACGTGAATCAACCACGCGATGAACGGCAACGGAACCAAGGTCACCAGCGCCAGCTCAGGATTGATCGAAATCAAAATCGCAGAGGTCATCAGGATCATCAGCAGGTCCGTTGTGAAATCTAACAAATGTGATGATAGAAACACGCAGATCCGGTCGCTTCCGGATGAGATACGGGCCATGAGGTCGCCGGTGCGTTTACCGCCGAAGTATTCGAGCGAGAGTCCCTGGAGGTGTTCGTAGGTGGTGGTGCGGAGGTCGGACCCGATGCGTTCGCTGACGAGTGCGAGGATGTAGGTTTTCGCCCAGTCGAGGAGCCAGGCGAGGACGGCGGCACCGGCGAGGCCGCCTAACAGCAACAGGACTTTTGACGAGTCGATGGGGACGCCGTTTTGGAATGGGATGAGGACCTGATCCATGAGCGGCATGGTGAGGTAGGGGGGCACCAGGGTGGCGGCGGTGGCGAGCAGGGTGAGGATAAACCCGGCGACCAAGCGGCGGCTGTAGGGTTTGGCGAAGCGCCAGAGGCGAAACAAGGTCCAGGGCGACGGTGGGGCATGCACGGTGGTGGTGCAGGTGGGGCAGTCGTCGTGGTCGCTTGGGATCAGGGTTTCGCAGATCGGGCAGAGAATCTCTGTCGGCGGAACGGCCGCGCGCCGCTCGACCCGGGCAAGGATCTGCTCGCGGAAGGGTTCGGTGAGCCGCCGCAAGGTGGCGTCGCGCGACAAGGTGTGGCGCCAACCGGCAAGCAAGCCGGTGGCATTGCGCAATTCCAAGGTGCCGACGCCAGCATAGTCGTGATGGTCGAGCACCAGGCCGGGCTGCAAATCCCAGCTGCGCCACGACGTTTCTCCCGGGGTTTTCGCGAGCCACCGACGGTCTGTTAGAACGACGATGCCGCGGTCGAAGCGGAGGCGCAGGGTGAGGTCGAGTTCGAAGCAGGTGATGACGGATTCATCCGGGGCGAGTTGCGCCATGATTTCGTCGCGCCACGGATCGGGAAGAACCGTGCTGGCGGCGGGAAAACGCGGGAGGCCGGCGGGAGTCATCGGGAATGGCCGAGAGGTGATTCTCACATCCCGTCACGGACCGCGTGCCGGGCGAAGGCGGGTTTTGCCTCATTTCACCTCTCATGCAACACAATTGTCTGTCCGATTGTCGCGAATTGTCAGACGAGACTTGATTTGAGAGTGGAAACCGGAAACAAAACGTGTGCGTCGCCGCAACGATGGCCCGCTGGATCCATGAAACGCAAAGACCTTCGGTTTCTCAATATTCTTTCCCTTCGTGGCCCGAATCTTTGGACCTACCATCCGGTGCTCGAAGCGTGGGTGGATATTGGTGAATTGGAAGACTGCCCGTCTAACACCCTGCCGGGGTTTGTGGGCCGCCTGTGTGCGTGGTTGCCCACCTTGGCCGAGCACCGCTGCAGCTATGGGGAACCCGGCGGATTTGTGAGAAGGTTGGAGGAAGGAACCTGGCCGGCTCACATTCTTGAACATGTCACGCTTGAACTTCAAAACCTCGCCGGCATGCCTGGCGGCTTCGGTAAGGCTCGTGAAACCGGCGTCCGCGGAGTTTACAAAGTTGCCGTGCGCGCCCAGCAGGAGGACGTCACCCGTGCCTGCCTATTCGCCGCCCGTGAACTGGTTCTGGCTGCCATCGAGGATGTGCCCTTTGACATCGAAGCCACTCACCGGCATCTGCGAGGGTTGGTGCAGCAACATCTGTTAGGTCCTAACACCGCGTGCATTGTGGATGCCGCCACCGCGAAGGACCGGGGGGTTCCCGCCATGAGGTTATCGGCCGAAAGCCTGGTGCAGCTCGGTTACGGGGCGCTTCAGCGGCGGATTTGGGCGGCCGAGACCGACCGCACCGGGGCCATTGCCGAGGGGATCACTCGCAATCCCGATCTCACAAGACGTTTGTTAGAAGCGTGTGGATTGCCGGTGGCTGATCCGGGCGACGCTGAGTCGGCGTGCGCGGGACGTCCGCACCGGTTATTGGTGGTGGGTGGCAAGTTGGTGGCGGCGGCGCGCATGGATGGTGCCGCCGGGTTACCGGACGCTCCCCAGGTGGTCACGGATGTCACGGAGCAGGTGCATGCGAGCACTGCCGCTGCCGCCTGTCTGGCGGCCCGGGTGATCGGGCTCGACATTGCGGGAGTGGATCTGTTAGTCGAGGAGGTAGCTTGTCCGTTGTCCGCGCAGAGCGGCGCGATCACGGCGGTCCACGCGGGGCCCGGTTTGGTGTTGCATCTTCAACCGACAGTGGGCCAGCCACGTCCGGTTGGGCGTGCCATTGTGGATCATTTGTTTCCTAACAACGAGACCGGTCGGATTCCGGTGGTGGGGATCACGGGGTCCAGCGGCACGACGGAGGTTGCGCGGATGGTGGCGGAATTCCTGCGTCTGGCCGGGAAAATGACCGGCTTGGCGTGTGCGGACGGCTTATTTTTGAATCGGAGGCAGGTGGAGGCGGGGGATTGTGGCAATTGGGATTGTGCGAAGCGGGTGTTGATGAACCGCACGGTGGAGGCGGCGGTGTTAGAAAATGGGGCGGATGTGATTTTGGGTGAGGGCTTGGCGTATGACCGCTGTCAGGTTGCGGTGGTGACACACATCGATGCCGAGCGGCATATGGGCCGATATTATATTGAGAAGCCCGAGCAGGTTTTCCAGGTGATGCGCACGCAGGTGGATGTGGTGCTGCCCGATGGGGTGGCGGTGCTTCATGCGGCGGATCCGGGAGTGGTGGAAATGGCCCCGTTGTGTGATGGGGAGGTGATTTTTTTCGCTATGGATTCCGGGCATGAGGTGATCGCGGAGCATCGGGCGCGAGGCGGGCGGGCCGTGTTCCTCCGCGAGAACGATTTGGTTTTGGCTACGGCGGCGGAGGAAGTCGTTTTGGGTTCGCTATCGCAGATTCCTTTTGTTGCCGAGGCGCGGTCTCACGAGCGTTTGGAATGCGTGCTGGCCGCGGTGGGTGCGGCGTGGGCGTTGGGGATTGCGCTTCACGTGATCCGCACCGGTGTGGAAACTTTTTTATATGACCCGGACGGCTCGATTCATTTGGGCACCGTGGATTCTAACGCTTTTCCGTCGATCCTCATCAACGCATGAATATCGTTCACATCCAAGCCCTTCGAGGCCCGAATCTCTGGTCCTTGCATACCGCTATCCAAGCGGTCGTCAGTTGCCCTGAACAGGAACTCAACTTAGAACTTCTTCCCGGATTCGAAGACCGCCTTCGCGAGCGATTCCCCCAGATCGGCCCGTTTCAATCCGGCCACGCGATGGTCTCCGCTCTGGAATTGGCCACCCTCGGCCTGCAAGCGCAAGCCGGTTGTCCGGTCGCGTTCAGCCGGTCCGTCGCCACCCTGGATCCCGGCGTCTATCAGGTTGTCGTCGAATACACGGAGGAGGCCGTTGGCCGGCTCGCGCTCGAGTTGGGACACGCGCTTTGTGTGGCCGCACTCGACGATCAGCCATTTGATTTGGTGGCGGCGCTGGGTCGCTTGCGCGGGCTTGATGAAGAGGTGCGACTCGGGCCGAGCACGGGTGCCATCGTGGCCGCAGCCGTGGCGCGTGACATTCCGTTTCGTCGACTCACGGAGGGAAGCTTGGTGCAATTTGGTTGGGGCAGTGAGCAGCGGCGGATTCAAGCGGCGGAGATGGACAGCACCAGCGTGATTGGCGAGTCGATCGCGCAGGACAAGGAGCTCACGAAACAATTATTGCATGCGGCCGGGGTGCCGGTGCCGCAAGGACGACCGGTTACCGACGCGGAGGATGCTTGGGCGGCCGCCTGTGAACTCGGCGGGCCGGTCGTGATCAAGCCTCGTGATGGCAACCAAGGGAAAGGCGTGGCGGCCCATATTGAAACCCGAGAGGGAGTGCTTGCCGCCTATGCCGCAGCCCGAGAAATCAGTTCCAAAATCATGGTCGAGCAATACTTGCCGGGCCTCGATTTCCGTTTGTTAGTGATTGGCAACCGCCTGGTCGCCGCCGCCCGCCGCGAGCCGCCCCATGTCATCGGCGATGGGGAATTAAGCATTCGGGAACTGGTCAATCAGGTCAACAGCGACCCGCGCCGCAGCGATGGCCATGCCACCATTCTCACTAAAATCCGTCTCGATGAAATCGCCCTTTCCACGCTGGCCAACCAGGGCTTGGATGCCGATTCGGTGCCGCGGAAAGGAGCGCGGGTCATCCTGCGCAACAATGCCAATCTGAGCACCGGCGGCACCGCCACCGATGTCACCGATGATGTTCATCAGGACCTCGCCGCACGCGCCATCGCCGCCGCAAAAATGGTCGGCCTCGACCTCTGTGGCGTCGATGTGGTTTGCGAAAGCGTTCTCCGGCCCTTGGAAAGCCAGTCGGGCGGCGTGATCGAGGTGAATGCCGCTCCCGGATTGCGCATGCATCTTCAGCCGTCGTTCGGCAAGGGCCGCCCGGTCGGCGAGGCCATCATTTCCACCATGTTTGCCGAACATCAAAACGGCCGCATCCCCGTCGTCGCCGTGGCCGGCACGAATGGGAAAACCACCACGGTGCGCCTCATCGCCCACTTGTTAGGACGTGCCGGAAAACGCGTGGGGATGACGAATTCAGACGGGGTCTATATTGACGGCCAGTGCATTGACACTGGCGATTGCAGTGGTCCGCGCAGTGCGCGCAATGTGTTGTTTCATCCGGATGTGGATGCGGCGGTGTTAGAAACTGCGCGCGGCGGCATTCTCCGGGAAGGTCTTGGTTTCGACCGCTGCAATGTCGCCGTCGTCACCAATATCGGCATGGGTGACCATCTCGGACTCAATTACATCGGCACCGTCGAGGATCTTGCGGTGGTCAAGCGGGTCATCATCCACAGTGTTTCCCCTCGCGGCGTCGCCGTGCTCAATGCCGCCGACCCCATTGTCGCCGCCATGGCCCATGCCTGCCCGGGATCGGTCACCTATTTCGCCCATGACCGCCACGAGCGCCTGCTCGCAAACCACCTCGCCCAAGGGAAGCGCGGAGTGTTTGTGGATGATGGTCACCTGGTGGCCGCCAAAGGCAAATTGCGTTATCGCATTGCCTTGGATGAAATTCCAATCACCCACAACGGCACCATTCGTTTTCAAGTGGAAAATGCGATGGCCGCCACCGCTGCGGCGTGGGGTCTTGGGATTCCATGGGACATCATTCGCCGCGGCATGGCCACCTTTGTGAATGATGCGCAAACGGCCCCGGGTCGTTTCAATGTGTTTCATCATCGCGGGGCCACCCTGATCGCCGACTATGGCCACAACCCCGATGCCATCCGCGCGTTGGTCCAAGCCGTCGAAAGCATCCCTGCGAACCGCCGCCTCGTCGTCATCAGCGGCGCGGGCGACCGCCGCGATTGTGACATCCGCCTCCAAACCGAAATCCTTGGCGATGTCTTTGACGAGGTGATTCTCTATCAGGATGATTGCCAACGCGGACGCGCCGACGGAGAGGTGCTCGGCTTGCTGCGTGAGGGCTTGACCCACGCCAGCCGCACCACCCACACCGAGGAAATTCGCGGCGAAATGCTCGCCATCGATGCGGCCATGTCCCGCCTTCAAGCGGGTGACCTCTGCCTCGCGCTCATCGACCGCATTGACGAGGCGCTCGCCCACATCGCCCTCCGCGTGGCGGAAGGTTGATCCTCAGGAGGCGGGCAGGATGCCCGCTCCACGTGGCCCGGGCATCCTGCCCGGAGCCAGTGATGAACCATTCCAGCAATCACACGATGGTATGGTGCGGGA
>CAIYYV010000209.1 GCA_903930425.1 Akkermansiaceae bacterium
CCGCTCAAAGAACAAAATCCCGCTCCCTACACCCTGGAAGAAAACAACGAAGAAAACGAAGGAAGAAGAGTTTTGAATGAAGCTCTTGAAGAAGACGCCCACCTAACACCATCCGATGTTCAAATCGCCCAATCTATCGGACGTTCACGCCGTTGCCCACACCCGGATGGGCTTCGTCCATGAACGTTGCTTATATGATATGGCTTTTAAGTCTTTCATGACGCACTTGCAAGGTGAATTCAGTTGGATGGAGGTGTTTGGAGGTCAGAGAAGGAGACCTCTCTGCGCTTGGCGAGAAAACCACTGCAAGCATGGCGTATTTTTTGTGATTTCATGAGTCGATATGGGTTTTTGGTGCTTGTTTATCAGATCTTTTATCAGATTTTGATGACGCGATTATTTGGAAAGCAAACATGGTCAAGCGTCTGATGGAGACCTATATTCAAGCCAGTGTTGGATTGGCTGAGTGTTTCGTGAGTCGGCCCAACCTACCCAGACCCGAACTGCTCATCTATCATGAATCCGATTCTTGGCGTCTTATTTCATTGGCTTGGAGGTTTGGCCTCCGGGAGTTTTTACGTGCCCTACAAAGGCGTCAAACGTTGGTCATGGGAGACTTATTGGTTGGTGGGCGGGGTTTTCTCATGGTTGATCGCACCGTGGTTTTTTGCCATTCTCAAAACCACCGATGTGCTGACTGTTCTGAGAGAAACGCCGGGGTCGGTGTGGTTTTACACTTATTTATTCGGCCTGTTGTGGGGGTTTGGCGGGCTCACCTTTGGTTTGACGATGCGCTATTTGGGCATGTCGTTGGGGATGGCGGTGGCCTTGGGTTATTGCACGGTGTTTGGCACGCTCATCCCGCCGCTATTCAAACACGAATTTTTGTCCAAGTTGATCGAACCGACCAATGGTCGCTGGGTGCTGGCGGGCCTGGGGGTATGCATGCTGGGCATCCTCATCACCGCGCTGGCAGGCCACACGAAAGAAGGTGAAATGTCCGAGGCCGATAAACTCGACACGGTCAAGGAGTTCAATTTCAAGAAAGGGATTTTGGTTGCGACGTTTTCCGGCATCATGAGCGCCTGCTTTGCCTTCGGGTTGAGCTCAGGCGATTTCATTCGTGAGACCACCCTGAAGGTGGACATGATCAATTCTGCGGCCAAGGAGGGCAAACGGGTTCAGCGGTCATGCCAACCGGCGGATGAAGAAGTCAAATTGTTGTTAGATTCCATCAACCCTGCGGGAGAATTGTTGGCGAAGAAGGACCGGAATCTATCAGATTTGACTAGGCTCATCGAGGAACCTTATGTGATCGAGCGGAAGATCGGCGAGTTGAAGTCAGCCAAGGTTCTTGCGATTGATGCATCGGCACAGTGGAGGAAGTTGGAAGCCCAACTGCCCGTCGCCCAGGCCAAGGCGAAGGCCGTGGCCGTGGCAATGAGTTCCGGCACTTCCTCTCCGCTGGGTCATCGGGTGGCGGACTATGCCAAGCGTCTTGCCGCGATCGCCACCGATTCCAATCAACTCACCATCGTTCAGGAATTGTCTACCTTGTCGGAGAAGGAAACCGCGTTGGCGGTGTCTGAAGCCGGCGCGGATCTCGTTTCCATCCACGGCAAACATAGTTTGTGGACCGGTCTACCGGTGCTGATTGTGGTTTTGCTGGGTGGTTTCACGACCAACTTCATCTGGTGCGTCCTGTTGAACTGGCGCAACAAGACTGGCTATCAGTATTTCACCTCGAGGCCGGGCGAGAAGTCGCCCCATTTCCATCATGCGACCTCTGGCGGCGAAGGAGGGGCTCAGCAAGGAGTGGCTGTGGATGGCCGCCATGACAAGACGCCAGTGCCTCTCATCTCCAACTATCTGTTTTCGGCTCTGGCCGGCATCACTTGGTATTTTCAGTTCTTTTTCTATTCGATGGGTGAAACCCAAATGGGTCAATACAAGTTCTCGAGCTGGACGCTGCACATGGCGTCCATCATCATCTTCAGTTCGATTTGGGGCCTTGCCATCAAGGAATGGAAAGGCGCAAGCCGAAAAGCCAAGACCCAGTTGTTTTTGGGTCTAGCGGTTTTGGTGCTGTCCACGATCGTGGTCGGTTACGGAAACTATATCGGCAGCAAAAACTGAAAACCGATCACTCACATGAATGCCTATCAACTTGCCAAAGAGTCCTATGCCGCGTTCAACGTGGATACCGAAGCAGCCCTGCATCGCCTTACATCCACGCCGATTTCCCTGCATTGCTGGCAGGGCGATGATGTCGGCGGATTTGAAAAGACGAGCGGCGATCCCGGCGGCGGGCTCGCGGTAACCGGGAATTATCCCGGAAAAGCGCGCACGCTATCCGAGTTGCGGGCCGATTTGGATCTGGCCTACGCGATGATCCCCGGGCAGCACCGCTTGAACCTCCATGCCTGTTATGCCGATTTCAGCAGTGGCAGGGTCGATCGAGACGCCCTCACCGTGTCCCAATTCCAAAGTTGGATTGATTGGGCGCAAGAACGCGCGCTCGGCTTGGATTTCAACCCAACCTATTTCGCCCACCCCAAAGCAGATGACGGCCTCACTCTCACCCATCCGGATGCGGGCATCCGCGAATTTTGGATCGAGCATGGCAAAGCGTGCCGGCGCATTGCCGCGGAGATTGGCCGACAACTCGGATCGGCGGCGGTGACCAA
>CAIYYV010000210.1 GCA_903930425.1 Akkermansiaceae bacterium
ACCCTTGATCTTGCTGGCAAGTGGCAGGTGGTGTTGCGGGCGGGTGCCAAACCCTTTGCCTGGGACGATTCGCTCTCGGCACAGCCTGTTCAGCTTCCCGGTTCTCTCCAGGCCCAGGGCCTCGGCGATGAAGTCTCGGTCAAAACCCAATGGTCTGGTCAAATTGTCGACGATTCCTGGTTCACCTTGCCCGTCTACGAAAAGTACCGGCAACCCGGTAACATCAAGATCCCGTTCTGGCTCCAACCCGACCGACATTTCGTCGGCGCCGCAGCTTACCGCCGACAGATCGAGATCCCCGCGCATTGGCGCGGCAAGCGCGTCGTTCTCTCCCTTGAGCGCGTCCACATCAGCAGTCGGATCTGGCTCGATGGCAAGGAACTGGGCGCGGACCACAGCCTGTCGACACCCCATCGTTATGACCTTGGCCATGTGGACAGTGGCAATCACACGCTGGTCATCTGCGTTGACAATCATTTTCCCGCCGCCGTCGGTGAAAACTCCCACTGTGTCTCCGATCACATGCAAACCAATTGGAACGGGATCGTCGGCAACATCCGTCTGGAGGCCACCCCTGACATCTGGATCGACGGCCTGGAAACCTATGCCGATGTCGCAGCCAGGCAAGTCACGGTCAAATGGAGCTTAGGCGGCCAACCCTCCGGCGGTAAAATCGCCTTCGCCGTCCGCACCCCCGATCATAAGACCCTCTTCGCGACCGCCGAGGCCTCCGCCGGCCAACACACAATCCCGCTTGGTAAAACCATTCAAACCTGGGACGAATTCTCGCCCAATATCTATCAATTGAGGGCCACTCTGACGCTGCCCGGAGGCATCACCCATGTGGCCACCACCCCCTTCGGGATGGTCAATTACCAAGTGGACGGCAAACGCTTTCTGGTCAACGGCCGGCCCACCATCTTCCGTGGCACGCTCGACTGTGCGATGTTCCCGTTGACCGGTTATCCCAGCACCGATTTGGATTATTGGAAAAAGGAAATCCGCGCAGTCAAGGCGCATGGTTTCAACCATCTGCGCTTTCACTCATGGTGTCCGCCCGAGGCCGCCTTCAACGCGGCCGACGAATTGGGTTGTTACCTGCAAATCGAGCACGCCTGGACCGATCCCGCCCAGGCGGGCGACTATCTGATGGGCGAGGCGCAACGGGTCATCCGCAGTTATGGCAATCACCCGTCCTTCGCCATGCACACTTATGGCAATGAACCTTTCGGCGGCGCAGAATGGTTGGATCGTTTTTCCGCATATTTCCGCAGCCGCGACCCGCGCCGCCTTTACAGTGGAGCGGCCGGAACGGAAGCCTACAAGGACAGTCAATATGTCATGCCGCAGGGCGCGGATATACGCCTCTATCACTGGGGTGCCGGTTTGAATTCGCCCATCAACGGCCAGCCACCGTCCACCTCCGCCGATTTCCGCGGCAAAACCGCCGCATCTGGGATCCCGGTCATTTGTCATGAAGCCGGCCAGTGGTGCGTGTATCCCGACTTTAACGAAATCAAGCAATACACCGGCTTCCTCAAGCCCAAAAACTTCGAAGTATTCCGCGCTTTTCTCACCGCCCACCACATGGCCGATCAAGCCCACGACTTCCTCATGGCATCCGGCCGTCTCCAAACACTCTGCTATAAATATGAAATTGAAAAACTTTTGCGCACCCCTGACATCGGCGGCTATCAACTTCTCGGCCTCAATGATTTCCCTGGGCAAGGCACCGCGCTGGTCGGCGCTGTCAATCCATTCTGGCAGACCAAACCCTACACCACCGCAGAGGAATATACACGGTTTGCTGGCCCCACCGTGCTGCTCGTGAGGTTGCCAAAAATGGTTTTCACAACCAACGAAACACTCACCGCCGAACTTGAGATTTCCCATTATGCGGCGGCACCGCTCGCCGCCGCCACACCGGAATGGAAACTCGTAAACACCGCGGGGAAAGTCCTGCGCTCCGGCCATCTCCCGCCGCGCAATATTCCGCTCGGCCAGTGTGTGCTCGGAACAATCAGCATCCCGCTCGCCGGGCTCGATACACCCGCCCAGTTGAAGCTGGTCGCCGGCATTGCGAATACCAGCGCCACCAATGACTGGGATCTATGGGTTTATCCGTCGGTCACACCCCGTCCGGAACCCGGCAAGGTCGTGATTTCCGCCGATCCGATGGATGCCTGGCAACAAGCGTCCGCCGGGGCCTCGGTGTTGCTCATTCAGCCGGCGCAGACGATTGCCGATCCTGCCGGCCCGAAGGTCGTTCTCGGCTTCTCCACCATCTTTTGGAACACCGCCTGGACCAAACGCCAAGCGCCAACCACCATGGGGATCCTTTGCGATCCCAAACATCCCGCACTGGCCGGCTTTCCCACGGATTTCCACTCCAACTTCCAGTGGTGGTATCTGCTCCGCCTCGCACCCAAGCCGCTGTCACTGGAGGGACAAAACCCAAAATTGCGGCCGCTGGTGCAGGTGATCGATGATTGGTTCACTGCCCGCCGCCTGGGCTTGGTGCTCGAAGCCAAATGCGGTAACGGCAAACTCCTGATCAGCGCCATCCAATTAGTCAAACCCGCACCCGATGACATCGTCACCGCCCAATTCCGCGCATCTTTGTTAGATTATATGCACTCGCCGAAGTTTGCCCCAGAGGTCGAGCTCGACCTGCCCGCTTTCACTCAGATCATCAAAATCAGCCGCGCCCGCGCCGATAGCGCCGATCCTGGCTACCCCGCCGAAAATGCGATTGACGGCGATCCGGCAACGCTCTGGCATACCCCGTGGCAAGATCCCGCCCCGGGCTTCCCCCATGAACTCATGATCGATCTAATCCATCCCATGCGCCTCACGGGGTGTCAGATCCTGCCGCGTCAGGACATCGCCAACGGCCGCATCAGGAAGTATGCGGTTTGCACCAGCAGCGATGGCAAGTCGTGGCCCCCGCCAATCGCCCAAGGAGAATTTCCCGATAACAATTCCCGCCAGACTGTCCTCTTCCCGCGCCCAATCAAGGCACGATTCCTGAAATTGTTAGCCATCAGCCCGTTTGACGTTACCAAACCATATGCATCCGTGGCGGAACTGCTGCCCATCGTGGCGGAGGAATAGACCTGAAAATGGTTATCTTGACCCTTTGAGCCGGCCGGCTCTTTCAGCGGCCTTCACCCCGAAAGCAATGTCCTAATAATCGATCATCCAACCCATCCGCAAACCATGAAGATACCTCATCTTTCCGCCCTTCTCACGCTGGCTATTGGCGTATCCGCCGCGAGCGCGGCGGACTCCATCCCCGGCTCCGTTGCCGCCTACCACCTCGTCTGGGACTCCCCTAGCAAGGACGCCAACGGCTCGATGCCGCTCGGCAATGGCGATATCGGTGTCAATGCCTGGATCGAACCCTCCGGCGCGCTGGTCTTCTACATCAGCAAAACTGATGCCTGGGACGACAATTCACGCCTTTGCAAGGTAGGCTGCGTGCGCGTCACGCTGGATCCCGCACCGCCTGTCACCCCGTTCAAGCAGGAACTCGCGCTCGCCGAAGGCACCCTTCAGGTCCGCTACGGCGACGGCACCGCCCTGCGGCTCTGGGTGGATGCCAATCACCCCGTCATCCAGGTGGAAACCACCGGCCCCAAACCCGTCACCGCCACCGCCACGGTGGAACTGTGGCGCACCGCCCCGCGCACCCTCACCGCCCACGAGTGCAGCGACGTGCTCAACAAGAAACCCGGCACCAACCCGATGATCATCGAACCGGACACGGTCATCACCGGTCTAACCAACCGGATCGGCTGGTTCCACCACAACGCTAAATCCGTGGGTCCGGCAGACCATGCCAAAATCCAGGGCATGACCGGCTTCCAGCGCGAGGATCCGCTGCTCCACCGCACCTTCGGCGCCATCATCACCACACCCAACCCGCAGCGCCTTGATGACACCCGCCTCCAGTCCGCAGCCGCGGCTTCGCACCGCTTTGAAATCCACGTATTAACCAAACACCCGGCCACTCCCGCCGCGTGGCGGCAAGCCGCCGACGAACTCGTGGCGGTGACGGCCGCCAAGCCCTTCGAGCAACGCCGTGCGGACCACGAGCAATGGTGGCGGGATTTCTGGAACCGTAGTTGGATCCGCGCCACGGCCACCACTCCGGCTTCGCTGGTGCCCGCCAATACGCACCCGCTCAAGACCGGCATGGACCAGCAGGGCGCTTCAAGGTTCGGCGGCGAAATCCGCAACCTGCAGGCCCCCGCCTCGTTCACTGGCAACTTCACCGTCACCGCCGAGGTCAAGCACAAGCCCGGTGCCACCGGCCGTATCTTCGACAAAATCACCGTCGGCGGCACCGACGGCTTGCTGTTGGATCTGCCGTCCGCCGAGACTCTGCGCCTGATCGTTGGAGGCACCATCAAAACCACCCAAAACCCGCTGCCGGCCAACCAATGGTCGAAGCTCGCTCTCACAGCATCCGGCGGCCAGGTCGCAGTTGCCATCGACGGCCGCGAGATTCTGGCTATCACCTCCGCCGAGAGCACCGATGACGCCGCCTATCTCTGCCAGATGTTCGCCCTCCAGCGTTTTGTCACCGCCTGCGCCGGCCGCGGCACCTATCCGATCAAGTTCAACGGCACCCTCTTCACTTCCCCCTACGGCGGCGATCCCGACTATCGGCTATGGGGTCCCGGTTACTGGTGGCAGAACACGCGCCTGCCGTATATCAGCGCCTGTGCCAACGGGGATTACGATCTGCTGGAACCGCTTTTCGCGATGTATGCCGACCGCCTGCTGCCGCTCAACAAATACCGCACGAAACAATACTTCGGCTTCGACAACGCCGCCTATTTCATCGAGTGCATTCTCTTCTGGGGCGATGTGTTCAACGAAACCTATGGCTGGACGCCCATCGAGCAGCGCAAAGACCCGCTCCAGGAAAGCGGTTGGCACAAATGGGAATGGGTGGCCGGACCGGAACTTGTCTGGATGATGTTGGAAACCTACGAACACACGGGAGAGGAAGCGTTGCTCCAAAAGCGCATCCTCCCCACCGCCGACGCCATCATCCGCTTCTTCGACCTCTTTTACAAAACCAATGCCGAAGGCCAGCTCGTGATGCACCCGGCCATGGCCTGCGAAACCTGGTGGAACTGCACCAATGCCATGCCCGAACTCGCCGGACTTCATGCCATCACCGCCAAGCTTCTCGCCTTGCCGAAAGACAAACTGCCAGCAGAGAAACGGGCCTATTGGAAGGCCTTCGCCGCCAAGCTCGCGCCACTTCCAACCCGCGATGTACCGGGCGGCAAGGCACTCGCCCCCGCCACCCAGTTCGCCGACAAACGCAACATCGAGAACCCGGAACTCTATGCAGTGTTCCCGTTCCGGCTCTGCTCGTTCGAGAAGGACAACCGCGAACTCGGACTGTTAGCCCTGCAACACCGCTGGGACAGCGGCAACGGCGGTTGGAGACAGGACGACATTTTCATGGCCTACCTGGGACTCACCGACGATGCGCGCCGCGCCGTCGTCGGACGCGCGCGCAGCCACGACCAGAGCTCGCGTTTCCCCGCATTCTGGGGACCCAACTATGACTGGGTTCCCGATCAGGACCACGGCGGTGTGTTGATGAAGGCCACCCAGGCCATGCTCATGCAAACCGACGGCGACAAGATCTTCCTGCTCCCGGCCTGGCCGAAGGACTGGAATGTCTCGTTCAAACTCCACGCCCCTCGCCAGACCATCGTCGAGTGCGAATACAAGGACGGAAGGATCACCAAACTCAACGTCACCCCCGAAGCCCGCCGCAAGGACATCGTCACCACCGCGCGATAATCCCAACAAATCGTTTGCTCCCGGTCTCCGAACCAACCACGAAAAGCATTTCTCTAACAATCAAGCTGTTAGTCATCATTACACCTAAAATCCAACATCCAACATGAAAAGAACCTTGTTACCAATGAATATGAAATTCAAGATGGCATTGACGAGCGCGACCCTGCTGGCCGTTATTCCGTGCCGGTCTACCGGGCAGGCCATGGCAAGCCAGGCCTTGCCGGGACCGGGTGCCAAGGCCGGCCAAACCCTCGAGAACGGTTATGTCGTCAAAGCCGTCACGCAACAGTGGACCGTCATGGAAAAGACCGGCGAGACTTCTGGCGAATTCCTGTTTGTCGAGGCGGGCGGCAAGGTCACCCGGATCAAGAAAACTCTGGGGGCTGCGGGGCCAAAATCCGATCCGCCGCCGGTGGTTCCATTGTCTCCGGAAGTCTGGAAGCAGCTGGCCACCGCCAAGAACGATTTCCTAGCCGAGCAATATCTAGCAGAAAAGAATGCGAAGAACGAGGATCCATCGTTTGCAGACATCCAGAAACGGTTTCCGCGGATACTGAATCCGGAAACCACGGTGGGAATGAATTCGTATCCGCACAACGTGGCGGTCAATGGCAATGGCTCGGTGGAAGTCAATATCGGCTTTGTCACCGGGGTCGAGCTGACGTTTCAGAACTACTGCCAGCAGTTGCAGTTCCATCTCAATGGCCGGTCTCCGAACCCGCAGGAATGCGAAGCCACTATCAGCCGCCGCCTGCTCGGTGGCTGGCTGCCGGCGACGGACTATCGTTATCGCATGACGGATCAGCCGGCCGGATGGGAACAATCGGTCGTCATGGGATATGATCAGGGACGGCCGGGACTGTGCATTCGCTTCCGCATCGCCAATCTCGACGACAAGCCGCAAACCATCTCGTTCGCGGTTGCGCCGCCGGCCGGCGGCCGCTTTGAGCAGTCCCCGGCAGGTCTAACAGTATTTGCGCCTGCACCCCAGACGACCCAGAAAAGCTTCGACAATGATCCGGCGCGGACGAAGGCCTATGCCGCCATGCTCGCCGCCATGCCGGTGGCCGTGCCATTTTCTGTGAGTATTCCCTGCGAGTTCAAGGATGGTAAACCCTCATGGAACTTCTCCCTGCCCGCCAAAGGGACGCGCGATCTCTGCTTGTTCTATCCGGGATTCCAAGATGGCAAACTCACCCGTCTGCCGGATGGTGAGACGGAAACCGCGTTCTATACCACGCTCAAGGAACAATACGATTCATGGACCGCCTATCTCGCCAAGGGCACCGACATCACTCTTCCCGAGCCGGGCCTGGAGGACATTTTCCGCGCCACCCTCTGCCGCATCCTCTGCACCGCGCATGGCGACAAGTTCGAGGGCGGCATGCTCCATTATCGCGGCTTTTGGCAATTCACTCATCTGCATTCGGTGCGCCTGATGCTGGATGCCGGCCAGTTTGAGAAAGCCCGCGCCGCGCTGGTTTACTTCATGGACAAGCGGATCCTGCCCGACGGACGGTTTCAATTCGATTGGTCACAGGAGCAGTATCAGATTTTCGACATCGGCGAATTTTTGCAAGCGATGGCCAAGTATTACGAGACCACCGGCGATGCTTCGCTCATCCTGAAACGTCAGGAAACCATCGGCCAGGTCCTCAAATTCCTGCGAGACAACCGGGCACAATCGCTGGCCAAATTTCCCGAAGGGGATCCGCGCCGTGGCATGCTCTCCGGTTCTTTCGAAAATGATGTGCCGGAACAGAACCACTACTACACCAATGACATCCATGTCTGGTACGGCCTGCGCGACTATGCCACCGTCCTCAACCGCATTGCAGCGACTCTAACGGGCAAGCCGCTGGTCGCCGCCGCCAAGGAGATGCGCAACTTCACCTCGGAGTTCCACCGCAACCTGCGCGCCTCGTTCGACAAGGCCGGCATCATCCGCGACGCGAAGGGAAAAACCATCGCCTTCCAATGCATGCCAGATCTCGCCAACGAAGGACTGCAATCGAAGTTCTACACCAACGAGAACTGGAACATGTATCGGCGCTTCCAGCAGCAGCCCCGCATGTTTGCCCATAGCTTCGCCACCGACGCGGAAACGGCCGCTTTCCTTGATTTCCAAGCTCAAAACGACCAGACAATCCTCGGCGTCCGCCGCTGGCGCTCGGAAGTGATCGACGACTTCGTCGCCTTCGAGATCGACTACCAACGACTGCGCCTCGACCGCGTCCGCGAATTCCAGATGAAGTATTTCGCCTATCTCCAGACACTCACCGCCGTGGGCACCTGGACCGGCTACGAGGAAGTCCAAGCCGGCCCATTCCCCGGAACGAATGCGCTGGCACCCTATGCCGCTTGCTTCCCCGCCATGACCGGCTTCGAAGGACTGCACGCCACCATCGTCACCCCGATGCTTACCAAGCAGATGTTCTGCTTTGATGAACCCACCGCCGATGCCATCTGGCTCGCCGCCGGCATTTCCACCCACTGGCTCAAGGATGGCCAGCCGCTGACCGCCAAGCGGATGGGCTCGCGCTATGGATGGGTCGATTTGATACTGACCTGGAAAGCGGCTCAGAAAACCCTGACCACCACCATTGTCCCGCAACCCGGCCGCACCATGGCAGAAGTCCGCTTGCGCCTCCGCGCTCCCGGAGATAAAACACTGAAGTCGGCCGCGCTCGCCGATGGCACTCCATGCAAAATCCAAGGCAACCTGGCGATCCTCCGCAACCTGTCTCAACCCACAGTCGTCGTGGCTCAATTCATTGAGAAATAATCCCCTCTCCCAAAAACCGAAAAGAAAAAATGAAAATGAGTAAACGATTCGCAATCATGCTCCTCACCTCGCAGATGATCGCCAGCGGCGGGGCGGCACCCACCCTCACGGGAACCGACAAGCAGTGGGCGGAGAAAGAGGCCGCCGATTGGTATGCCAAGCAGCCGTGGTTGGTGGGATGCAACTATCTTCCCGCCACGGCCTGCAACCAGTTAGAAATGTGGCAAGCCGATACCTTCGATCCCAAGACCATCGACAAAGAATTGAAATGGGCCTCAGAACTCGGCTTCAACGTGGTGCGCGTCTTTCTCCACGACATGCTTTGGGAACAGGATTCCCAAGGCCTCATCAAACGGTTCGATGCCTTTCTGGAGATTGCCGCCAAGCATCATCTCAAGGTGATGCCTGTGCTGTTAGATAGCTGCTGGAACCCGCAGCCAAAGCTGGGCAAGCAGGCCGCCCCCAAAAACCATGTTCACAATGCCGCCTGGGTTCAATCTCCCCATGTGGATGTATTGAAAAACCGTGCCAGTTGGGATAAGCTCAAGGGATATATCCAAGGTCTTGTCAGGCACTACCGCAATGATGACCGTGTCCTCATCTGGGATATCTACAACGAGCCCGGAAACCCGAATGTCCCGGCCTACGCCACCTCCGAACCCACAAATAAAGCCGAGTTGTCGTTAGATCTGATGACCCAGGCATTCCAGTGGGTCCGGGAAATGAAACCCACCCAACCGCTATCCGCCAGCGTATGGACCGGTGATTGGACCAAGGGTGCCGACATCCCCGCACTCAATAAATTCGCCTTGGAGAACTCTGACCTGATCCAGTTCCACGTCTATCATGGACCGGAAATCACTCGCGATTGGATCAAAATTTTGCAGGCCTACAAGCGTCCTATCATCTGCAGCGAATACATGGCGCGGCCCACCGGCAGCACTTTCGAGAGCATCCTGCCGATCTTCAAACAGCACCGGATCGCCGCCATCAACTGGGGCTTCGTTGCCGGACGCAGCCAGACCAATTATCCCTGGGAATCGTGGACCAAGCAATACACCGCTGAACCCGAGGTCTGGTTCCACGACATCTTCAGACCGGATGGAACTCCCTTCAACAAGGCCGAAACCGATTTCATCAAAAAAATCACCCAACAATCGCGCAGCGAAACAGAACCCTCCCGATGATCACAACCCACTCAACTCCGCTGGCTTTCCTGGCGATGCTCGCATGGTGCGGATCTCACAACACCGCAAGTGCAGCGTCGAAGTCAGTCGATTTGGCCAATGATTTCGTCACGGTCCAGGTGCTTCCTCAGCTCGGTGGCCGGGTCATCCAGTATCAGCTCGGCGATCATCCATTTTTCTGGGTCAATCCCGCGCTGGTTGACAAGACGCCACCGGCAAGCGGACTCGATGCCGAAGGCGGCTGGCTGAACTATGGTGGCGACAAGCTGTGGCCAGCCCCCCAAGGATGGGACAACGACGATCAGTGGCCGGGACCTCCCGACGGAGTGCTCGACGGACAACCCTACGCCATGGAAAAACTGCCGGTCGATCAGGAGGGCCGCATCGGCGTCCGCTTGACCAGCAGGGATGATCCGCGCAGCGGCATCCGCTTTTCCCGCACCATCCGCCTGGATCCGGAAGGATCCCGCGTTTCGTTCGAGGCGACCATGACCAATGTCGATACCAAGCCGCGACGCTGGGGAATCTGGTCCCATATTCAACTCGATGGATTCAATGCCAAACGCACCGGGCACAATCCCCTGATGAATGCCTATTGCCCTATTAACCCTAACAGCCATTTTCCCAAGGGCTACTCCATCATCTTCGGCAAAAAGGACAACCCATCGTTCCAACCGGATTACGCTGCCGGCATGATGAAGGTCAATTACCAGTATCAGGTGGGCAAAATCGGCTTGGACAGCCATGCCGGCTGGCTGGCCACCGTCAATGGCGAGACCGGGCACGCGTTCATTCAGCGCTTTGTCTTCGAATCCGATCAACCCTATCCCGATGGCGCGTCAGTGGAATTCTGGCACAACGGCATCGGCAGTATCCACGCCTATAACAAAACGATGACGATGGATTCCACCATCGACAAAAACCCCTGTGTCTTTGAAAGCGAAGTTCTCAGCCCCTATGCCAAACTCGCGCCCGGCGAAACCAGCACCTTCAAATATCAATGGCAGGCGACCACCATCGGCGGGGATTTTCCAATCACCGAGTGCAATGATGCCGGGGTGACCTGCCTGCCGCTCGCTGCGTCCTGGAGCAAGGGAAAGCTCCAACTCACCGGCCGCTTCGGGGTCTTCGCCCCGGGACAAATCCGAGTGATACTTTACGATCATGCCGGCGAAACGATTTCCTCCGAAATCATGAAGGAGCCGGCTTCACCTCTCAAGCCACTGATAGTTGATCTCACACGTGACGCCGCGGCCCAACCGGCCGATGTCGTGCTCGAATGGTCTAGCAAGACTCGTGACCGCCAGGGCGTCCTGGCACACAGCAAGCTCCGCACCCCCGCACTGGCCGCGCCCTAACAGACATGAGTCACCGCCTTGCCATCATGCGATTCCTGCTGGCAGGC
>CAIYYV010000211.1 GCA_903930425.1 Akkermansiaceae bacterium
CTAGCCCGCATGTTCCGGCAGGGCGGGGGAGACGCGGTTTATGAATGCATATCCCGAAAAAAAGGCGAGTATGGCTAACAAGGCGAGCGGCACCCACATCAGCGGGCCGACCTCTCGGGCATGGCTGGCACTCTCAGATCGGTGTTTGCCAAGGAAGGCGACGATGAACACACGCGTCATGTAAAATGGGGTGAGCAGCGCGACAAATGCGGCGACCCAAAACAATGGTGAACCGGCTTTGTGCACCGCGTCCAAAATGAGTTCCTTTGAGAAAAACCCGGAGGTTCCGGGAACCGCTATGAGCGCGAGGCAACCGGCGGCGAAGCAGAGGCTGGTGACCGGCATTTTTTTCAGCAGGCCGCCCATTTTCCAGATGTCCTGTTCGTGATGGCAGGCATGGATGACCGCCCCGGCACCCAAAAATAACAAGGCCTTGAACCAGGCGTGCGTGAAGAGATGGAACATGCCCGCCTCGCCGGCGACAAACCCCACCGCCATCACCATATATCCTAACTGAGAAAGCGTCGAGTAGGCGAGCACCCGCTTGATGTCGTCCTGTTGCGTGGCCATCAATGCGGCGACCAGCGCGGTGATCCCGCCCGTCCACGCGATGATCGCGCTGGCTTGGAGATCATGAAAATTTTCAAACCCTAACGACATTTGCACGCGGAAAAGCATATATACCCCGGCGGCGACCATTGTCGCGGCATGGATCAATGCTGAGACCGGCGTCGGGCCCTCCATCGCATCGGGAAGCCAGACGTGCAGCGGCAACTGCGCGGACTTGCCGACCGCACCGCAGAAGATGCAGAGCACCGCAGCCGAGAGAGTGGCGATGGAGACATCGGCGGGAACCCTCATATCAGAAAAGCTGAGAGAGCCAGTGATGCCCCAGAGCATGAGGATGCCGATCATGAATCCGAAGTCGCCCACCCGGTTGCATAGAAACGCCTTCTTGGCGGCATCCGCCGCGCTTTGCTTCTGATACCAATGACCGATGAGCAAATAGGAACTGAAGCCCACCAACTCCCAAAAAATGAAGGTCATCACAAAGTTCGACGCCAGCACGATGCCGGTCATCGAAAACATGAAAAATGCCAAGCCGGTGAAATAGCGGGTTTTTGCGTCGTCCTCCTTCATATAGGCCAGCGAGAAGACATGCACGAGCGCGCCAACGCCGGTGACAACCACCATCATCCCGGTCGATAGTTTGTCGAGATGGATCCCGATTTGCAGATGAAAATCCCCGAGGGTCGCCCAGTCAAACGAGGCAGTGCCGGTGGTATCTAACAAAATGACGGACATCGCCAGCGTGGCCACTGCGGAAGCGGTGGTGAGCCACGGGACGAGCGCGCTTTTGCGCAGCACGAGTTGGCAGACCGCCGCGACGACGAGCGGGAGAAACAGGACAATCCAGGGGAGCGGGTTCATGGGGCGGTGGAATTCAAAATCCGGTGGTGAGTGAATCAGCCATTCAGGCTTGTCAGTTCGTCGGTATGGATGGTTTGTCGGGACCGATAGAGGGCGACGATGATGGCCAAGCCGACGGCGACTTCAGCGGCGGCCACGGTGATGACAAAGAAGACGAGCATTTGGCCGCGGGTGTCGGGCAGGCCATTGATGGGATTGAATCGTGAGAAGGCGACAAGCGTGAGATTGGCGGCGCTGAGCATGAGTTCGAGGCACATGAACACGATGAGGATATTGCGACGCATCACCACGCCCGCAAGGCCGATGGCAAAGAGCAGTCCGGAGATAAGGAGATAATCGTTAAGTGTGGCCATGTGGATTCAATGGAAAAGTCTCAGTGCAAAATCAGTAGGCGTGAATGAAGGGAAGTGTCATGGCCCTGCAGTTTTTTTTGAGAGGACGACCACGCCGATGGTGGAAACTAACAGAATGACGCCCAGAATCTGCAAGGGCAGGTTGTATTGGGTGAAGAGCGTGTGACCGATCAGATGAACATCGGGCAGGCGGCCCGCAGCGAGCGAGACGGCGATTTTTTCACCCGCGGGGAAATGAGTGGAGGCAGTGGCAAGGGTTTCCGCATCCAGTGCGGGAAGTGTCTTGTTCGGTGAGCGGGAAAGCACACAGACGAGTTGCGCGACAAACGCAACAGCCAAGCTGATGCCGGCCACGCCCGGCGCGATGCCAATGGATCGTTTTTCATCATCCTTGAGGTCGAGCAACATGATGATGAAAAGGAATAACACCATCACCGCGCCGGTATAAACAAGGACCTGGATGACCCCGACAAAAAACGCGCTCAGGCTGATGAACA
>CAIYYV010000212.1 GCA_903930425.1 Akkermansiaceae bacterium
GCGTGCTGTGCTATGTCTCAATCTGATGGATGAGGCCCGTGCTCATGGTTTGGAGATTGATGTGCGGAATCTTTCCCGCGACCTTGGAATCGTTGTGGTGCCATGCGTGGCCCGATCAGGAGTTGGAATTCCTGACTTGACCCGTGAAATAGCGCGTATTGCACAGGATTCAGATTCCCCATTGCCGCGCCGTTTGCCATTGGAAGTTCCGGGTTTGCGACAGGCATTGGATCGAGTTGAAGGTGATTTGCAGGCTATGTTTCCGCGTTTGGCACAGCCGAGATGGGTGGCACTTAGGTTGCTAGAAGGTGATCGGGAGATCATGGAAGCGGTGCTTTCTGGCGATATTGGCGCGCTTACGGGGCCTATGGGGCGGATGTGAGGCAAATTGATTGATTTACTTATCATGAAAAAGCCTGAGCAGATACTGCATGAAGTTCAAGAACTGCGATGGAAGCTTCCACCAAACCTTCATGACAGGATTGTCGAGTCGATTTATGCTGAGGCTGCGAGCATCGCCGGGCGCAGCATCACCCGAAGCGGGTCTTTGCGTCGTTTGGCATGGCAGCAGAGACTCGACCGCGTGATGACGAATCCATGGACTGCATTTCCGATCATGGTGGGGGTGTTAGGAGTGATCCTTTGGGTGACAATCGTTGGAGCGAATCTTCCATCGTCCTGGCTTTCATATCTGTTAGTTGATAAGGGGCGGGAATGGTTATCCGGATTGTTTGTTGCGGCTGGTGCTAGTGAATGGGTTCGAGGATTATTGGTGGACGGCATGTATTTATCCACAGCTTGGGTGGTCAGCGTGATGTTACCGCCGATGGCGATATTTTTCCCCTGTTTCACATTGCTCGAGGATTTTGGATTTTTGCCGCGAGTGGCCTTCAATCTTGACCGGATTTTTCAGAAGGTAGGGGCGCACGGGAAGCAGGCGCTGAGCATGGCGATGGGTCTTGGGTGCAACGCGGCGGGGGTGGTTGCGACTCGGATCATTGATTCGCCGCGGGAACGACTGATTGCAATTCTAACGAACAACTTTTCGCTTTGTAATGGTCGATGGCCGACGCAGATTCTGATGGCCAGTGTGTATATTGGAGTGCTGGCACCCAAGGGTTGGGGCGGGACGGTAGCGGCGCTTTCGGTCTTGGTGGTAGCCTTGCTTGGATTTGGATTCGCCTTATTGACTTCATGGCTATTGGCTCGGACGGTATTGCGCGGGGAGGGCAGTTCATTCAGTCTGGAGTTACCGCCTTATCGCCCGCCGAATTTTTACAAAACCCTCTATACCTCGCTGATGGATCGCACGCTTATTGTGCTTTGGCGCGCGGTTGTATTTGCGATGCCAGCGGGAGCTGTGATTTGGTTATGTGCACACCTTTTTGTCGGTGATTTGAGCGTTGGGGCATGGTTTGTTCAAGCGGTGGACCCGTTTGCATGGTCGATGGGGCTGACCGGCGTGATTGTGCTAGCTTACATTGTCGCTATTCCGGCCAATGAAATTGTGGTGCCGACTCTTTTGATGTTGACGGTGTTGGTGACGGGTGTGAGCGGGGGAGCAGGGGCGGGGGTGATGTTTGACGCCGACCACGAGGGGGTTCGCGCGATTCTATCAGCTGGTGGGTGGACTACACTCACTGCGGTATGCTTGATGCTTTTCAGTCTTTGTCACAATCCGTGTTCGACCACGCTCCACACGATTTATAAGGAAACGAGGAGTGTGAAATGGACGGTAGTATCTGCGGTGTTGCCGTTGGCGATTGGGTATGTCCTGTGCACGGCGGTTGCCGCACTATGGCGCGCATGGTGTGGGTAGAGGCATTGGATGCGTGTCGGAGCGGGGTGAAACTTTTTGCTTTGCACGAGTGGTTGGAATTCACAGTTTGTCGGTCTGATGAGATTTGCGGTGCTTGGGAGTGGTAGTGGTGGGAATTCGGCGGTGCTTGAGTGCGGTGGGCTGCGGTTGCTGATTGACGCTGGATTGAGCGCAAAGCAGCTCAATCTTCGGCTCGGGATGCTTGGCGTAGATGCATCGTCGCTGGATGGAATTTTATTGACGCACGAGCACGGCGACCATGTGCGTGGGCTCAAGATTTTTCTGAAGCAGCATCCGATGGCGGTTTATGCGACCGGGCCAACGGCCCTGGTGGTCCGTCAGTCTGGGATTGATGGGGGCGTCTGGAAAACATTTGAAATCGGGCAGGTTTTCCGTGTGGGAGAGGTGGAGGTTCAAAGTTTCAGCATTCAGCACGATGCGGTGGATCCGGTTGGATTTGTGATTTCCGATGGGGTGCGGCGATTTGGTTTTTTATCGGATGTGGGTCATGTGACGCGGAGCATGACCGAAAGTTTGCGGGGTCTGCATGGATTGTTTGTGGAAGCGAACTACGATGAGGAACTGCTTGAAGCGGACACCAAGCGGCCGTGGCCGACGAAGCAGCGCATCAGTTCGCGACACGGGCATTTATCGAACGACCAGGTTATGGAATTGATTCGTGATATTGTTCATGTGGATCTTGGGCGAGTGGTGTTAGGGCATCTCAGTTCGGACTGCAACTGTCCGACGCTTATTTTATCGCGTCTGCGAGCCTGCCTCTCTGAGTTGGGACATTTTCAAGTAGATTTGCACTGCGCGTGCCAGCATGAGCCGACAGAGTGGTTTGATTGTTGAGGCGGTTGGGCTTCCCTTGGCTTGCGCGACAGGCAGGGATGGAATAAGCACGGGCATGGCTATTGAAAATTTTGAGGGAATGACTCCAAACATCCATGAGTCCGCGTTTGTGGCTGCCAGCGCCGATGTGATTGGCAGGGTGACTTTGTGTGAAGAAACCAGCATTTGGCATCACGCCACATTGCGGGGAGACATTCACGAGATTGTGATCGGGGCGCACTCGAACATTCAGGACAATGCAGTGATTCATCTTGCCGATGATTACGGTTGTTATGTGGGCGAGTATGTGACTGTTGGTCACTCGGCGATTTTGCATGCCTGCACGGTGAAGGATGAGGTGTTGGTGGGCATGGGAGCCATTGTGTTGGATGGAGCCGTGATCGGCGAACGTTCGATCATTGGGGCAGGCGCGCTGGTGACGGGGGGGACGGTGGTTCCACCGGGGTCACTGGTGTTAGGGTCCCCGGGGAAAGTGGTTAGGACCTTGTCGACTGACGAGCAGGCGAAGATCAAATACTGGGCGGAAAAATACGTTTTAGGCTCGCGCAAGTATCTCAAACGCTGAATTCACAGAAATGGATTGGCGGCGCGTTCCTCGCCCAGCGTGGTGGCCGGGCCATGGCCGGGTAGGAGCACGGTGGTATCGGGAAGTGGGGAAAGCACTTGATACAAGCGGTGAAGCGCGTGCTGGTAGGTGGCAGGAGACGCGCAGCCACCGATGGAGCCGGCGAACAAGGCGTCCCCGGTGACCAGTAACGGTTGCGCCAGTCCATCGAGATGAAATCCGAGAGCGGGTGAGGCATGGCCTGAGAGGTCGCAGGCGCGGAGGGTGAGCCGACCGTGGGTGACGGAATAGCCCGGGGTTATGGGGATGGTGTTGGGGATTCCTGCGGCATGGACAGGGATGCCCATGGCGAGGAGGTATGCGAGCGCGCCGATGTGATCGCGGTGCGCGTGGGTGATAAACGTTTGATCAGGTAGGCGTCCATGGGCGGCATCGATGGCAAGTAGCAGATTGGGAGTTAGATAGCCGGCGTCAAACAAGAGAAGGGTATTTTCGTCACACACGAGCCAAGCGTTCACCCATTCATTTTCGAATGGGAGCTTGAGCCGGGTGATGCCGGGTAGGGTAAGCGGATGCGGTTGATAGTCCGGGTGACGTGCGAATGCCTCGATATTTAAGCCGAGAAGAGGAGCGAGCTGCCGTGCGGATTTTTCGCAAAACGTTCCTTGGAGGAATTTGAGCAAGGTGTTTTCGTCAAGACCTGAGAGGGCGGCAGTCTTTGCAGGCGTGAGGTTGTGGCCGGTCACCGCCTTGCGGAGGACATCGGTAAAGTCGTCTTCGAGGATCGTCATTGGACAAGAGTCGGTGCAGCCGGTGCCATCCGTCAATGCGAAGAAGGTCTGACGTTGCGGGTTCTCGCGCATTTTTTTCTTAAAACCGTGCTCGACACGTGGCGGGAGGAAACCTAACTTACCCGCTCCTCCACCTAATCCTATGACCCGCAAATTCATTATTCCCGGCGCACTGGCACTCAGTTTCGCCGCCACCACATCCGCACAGACACCCGCAGCGAGCCCCGCGAAATCCGAGGCGACCACGCCTGCGATTGAAGTTCCTGCCAAGCCGAAGCTCGATCCTGCCGTCATCAAGGCGGACTCGTCGTATGCGCTCGGGTTCCGGACGGGCAGCACATTTTCCCAGCAGTTCGGCCGTTTTGGCGTGGGTGCGGATGACCTCCAGCAGGAAACCTTCATCAAGGGCTTCATGGTCGCAGTCAAGGGTGACAAACCTGAGTTGAGCGAAGAAAAACTTCAGGCCGCGATGCAAGCGCTCGGCGATTTATTGCAAGCCCGCGAAAAAGAAACGGCCACCGCCAACTTGGAAGCCGGCAAGAAATTCCTGGAAGAGAACGGCAAACGCAAGGAAATCACCACCACCAAGAGTGGCCTGCAATATGAGATTCTCGCCAAAGGCGGCGAGGAAAAATATGTGGCACCCAAGGATGCGGCCAAGGAAAGCAAGCAATTCATGGTGCACTACAAAGGGACACTCATCAGTGGCAAGCAGTTTGATGCCTCACCCGCAGGCGAACCCGTTCCGATGACCTTGCAGGTGGTGGAGGGTTTCAAGGAAGCGCTGACCACGATGCCAGTCGGTGCCAAGTGGAAATTGTTCATGCCATCAAACATTGCCTACGGGGCCGAGCGCCGCAGTGCTGACATCGGGCCGAACAGCGTGCTGATTTTTGAATTGGAATTGGTGAAAATCCAAGATGCGCCGGCTGCACCGGAAGGTGGCATGCCATTCCCGATGCCACAGGGACAGGGAGCTCCCGGTGGCCCACCTCCTGAATAGTCCACCGACGATTCATTCGTGATTTCAAATGGCCGTCGGCGCATTGCCGGCGGTCTTTTTTTATGGGGAAGCCATGGGGGGGCTCATTTCGCCATTGGGTCCGGTTGCGGCCTTGACGGCCTTGCGGCATTCCTCGACGAAGTGATTGCAGGCTTCGCGGCAGAGGAGCGGGATGGCTTCGGATTCCGACAGGCCATCCGGTCTCCCGGGAAAACGGTCCGGCTCGCTGTGATCGAGTGGCGTGTTTGCATCGATTGCCCAAAGGATGCGTTTCGCGCATGGATGGGTGCCGCGGCAGACATTCTGCACTAACTGTTGGGCTGCCGCATCGGTGATCAAGCTGGCCGAACGGTACATCCCGGTTTGGCGATCGAGTGTCGCGCGCAGGCAGTCGATTTCCAGCGTGCCGTTTTCGTGTGCGAAAAACAGGCCGACTCCTGCCGGATAAAACTGATCCAGGGCCTGCCGGAGATCGTTTGGATTCTGGAAAAGCATGACCCAGCCACGTCTTAAATCGGCGCGTGCTTTAAGGAATCGGCAATGGCCGTTTTGGGTATCCATCGCGAGATTGTGGGCTGATTCCGGACCCTCGTGTCGTTCCAAGCCTCCCCATTCGGGCTCTTGGGATTGCGCGGTGTCGAGCCAGTGGCAAAGAACGTAGGGCGAGCCGTGAACATTCGATTGAAACCTTAGCTCGCCCATGCGATGCATGCCGGACAGGAGTCGATTTTTGAGAAAACTTGCGCGCTGCATTGAGTGATTGTAATTCGGTAATTAAGGCTGTGAATTATTCATGATGAGAGGCTTGTGAGTTCTGTCAAAATCAGCCACCTGGTCGAGGATGACCTCTGCCAACAAAGGTTCGGTTCCGATAGCGGACGAGTAGTAGAGGATTTTTTGGTGGAGAAGATGAGGGTTGAAGGGGAGGGTTTGGGGAGGGCGGGAGGGTGAAGGAGGAGATCGGAAGAGCACACGTCTGAAC
>CAIYYV010000213.1 GCA_903930425.1 Akkermansiaceae bacterium
CGATGACTTTTTCGGCGGCTTCCTTCATGCGGTTGACGGCGATTTTGAAGACTTCCTTGCCGAGCATATTCAGGGTGTGGAGGTGGTCGTCCACATTGTCGCGGGTGATGGGGCAGGCGGATCCGCCGCCGGGCACGGTGAGGAGGTGGGTGAGGTTGCCGTCGGTGCCCATTTCAGTGGCGACGATCGAGCCCTCGCCGGGTTTGGCTTTGCGGAGGACAGCGGCGCCGGCACCATCGCCGAAGAGGACGCAAGTCGAGCGGTCCTCCCAATTGGTGATGGTGGAGAGTTTTTCCGCGCCGATGATGAGTGCGTTTTGAAACGAGCCATCGCCGATGAGGCGTTTCGAGAGTTTCATCGCGTAGAGAAACCCTGAGCAGGCGGCAGAGATATCGAATGCGACTGCGCGGGATGCGCCGAGCCGTTGTTGGACATAACAGGCGGTCGCGGGTGTCGGGGTGTCGGGCGTGATCGTGGCGACGATGATGAGTTCGAGATCTTCCGGGGCGAGGCCCGCCTGTTCGAGGGCGCGGCGCGCGGCATGGGTCGCCATATGGGAGGTGGCTTCATCCGGGGCGGCGATGCGGCGTTCGCGGATGCCGGTGCGGGAAAAGATCCATTCGTCGCTGGTGTCGACCAAGGCGGCGAGTTCGGTGTTCGTGAGAATTCTCTCGGGAACGTAGCTGCCTGTTCCGGCGATGCAGACGTCGATAACGGAAGTCGATTGGCTCATGCGCGGCGAGATTGGAATCGGAAATCGGTCGCCACAAGCGCGAAGTTGATCGGAATCATCAGCGCCTCGAATCTTGGACGCTCACTCACGGGAATCGGGAGCCAAGGGGATGGCGGCGAGCGCTTCCTGGATGTGGTGGTTCACGCGGCTTTCCACCGTTTCAATGCCGACCCGGATGGCATTGCGCACGGCGAGCGCGCTTGACGACCCGTGGGCGATGATGACCACACCATTGACGCCGAGCAAGGGACTGCCACCGTAATTTTCCGGGTTGTATTTTTTCTTGAGGGCTCTGAAGGCACCCTGGGCGAGCACCGCGCCGCAGAGGCGGAGAGGGTTTTCCTTGATTTCGAGTTTCAGCCATTTCGAGACGGCCTTGGCAGTGGCCTCGATGGTTTTGAGCATGATATTGCCGACAAAGCCATCGCAGAGGACGACATCGAGGTCCGATTCAAACAAGTCGCGGCCCTCGACATTGCCGACAAAATGGATGTCGGGCGTTTGTTTGAGGCGTTTAAATGTTTCCTTGGTGAAGGTCGTGCCCTTTTCATCTTCCTCGCCGTTCGACATGAGTCCGACTTTCGGGTTTTTAATTCCGAGGACATTGCGCGAGAAGGCGGTGCCCATGACCGCGTAGGCGACGAGGTGTTCGGGTTTGGCCTCTGGGTTGGCACCGGCGTCCAGGATGTGGCAGAGTCCGTATTCGTTAGGGAGGGCGGTTGCAATGCCGGCGCGGTCCACTCCCGGCAAGGTGCGGAGTTTCAAGGTGGCGGCAGCGACGGCTGCGCCGGTGTTGCCGGCCGAGACGAATGCGTCCGCTCGACCGTCCTTGACCATTTCCATGGCGACATTGATCGAGGAAAGTTTTTTTCGGCGCACGGTGAGGGCACCGGGTTCTGCCATGCCGATCACCTCGGGCGCATGGACGATGCTGACCCGCGGATTCGTGAGATCAAGCCCTTGCCTGGCACATTCGGCGGTCAAGAGCGCCTGGTCACCCACCAAAAAGAGGTGCTGCAATTTCGGATAATGGCGCAGGGCCCCGAGGGCACCTCCGATATTCACGGCGGGCGCGTCATCCCCACCCATGGCGTCCAAGGCAACTTTCATGCAGGTTGGATAGAGCGGTGGCGCGGACTACTCAAAATGAAATAGGCAAGCAAGCCGTCAAAACCAGGGAATGATCCCAAGCATGATCCATCCGCAGGCCCACGCACGGCTTCAGAGCGCCTCGACATCGATCACCTGACGGTCACGATAATAGCCACACGACGGGCAGGCGATGTGCGAGGGCACTTTGCTGCTGCACTCGGGGCAGTTCTTGAAGATCGGGGCACGCCAACGGCTTGCACCACGGCGCATTTTCTGACGACTTTTCGATTGGCGGCGCTTTGGAACGGCCATGGTTTTGTGTTGGTTTAGGGTGAATCCTTAAGGTCTTTGAGAATGTCGAGGGCTGACCATCGGTCGTCACCCACGGCGCGGGGCCGAGTGGTTAGCCCATCTTCCGGCGGTTTGTCCACTGATAAATATCGGGGATCAATTTCACAGGATTGCGGGTCGTCGCCCTCTTCGCAGCGCGGGTCCACCGGGAAATGGAGCAAAACCTCCTCGCGAAGGGCCTCCGTCACATCGATTTCCGCTTCCGTTTCGATTTCGACTGAAATGGCGGCGGCCTCCAGACGGATCGTTTGAATGAACGGGTGGAGAGTGCGGACGCAGGTGAATTCAAAGGGGGCCGACAACGAACCGGTCAACAACAACTCGGACCCAAAGCGTTGTGCCCACAGCGCGTATTCCAGCGGCCCGACCGCCTGTGCGTCTCCTTCCGGTAAATCAAAAATCGTTTTCGGCAATTGGCCGGTGAAGGCTTTTCCGTCTTCCGGCAGATTGGCCGGATCGATGCGCAATGTTCCTTTCATGGGCCGAATGTAACCACACGGTGATGCCCGCCAAGTCGTATTTCTCGCACGGGAAAGATCGTGCATTTCGGACTCGTCAGCGGGGTGCTAACGATTACTTTTGCGACACTATGACCGTCGACATTCCCTTGTTAGCCCGTATTTGTGAAGCACCCGGTGCGTCGGGTTATGAAAAAAAGATCCGTGAATTGGTTCTAGCCGAGCTCAAAGGCCTGGCCGATGAAATCCGCACCGACCCGATGGGCAACGTCATCGCCTTGAAAAAAGGCCGCTCGTCCGTCAAAAAAATCATGGTGGCCGCCCACATGGACGAGATCGGTTTTATTGTCACTCACGTCGATGACCAGGGCTTTGTGCGTTTCAATCCGGTGGGCGGCTTCGATCCCAAAACCCTGACCTCGCAGCGCGTGATCATTCACGGCCGCAAGGATGTCATGGGCGTCATGGGCTGCAAACCGATCCACATCATGACCCCCGAGGAAAAAACCAAGGTCGCCCAAATCAAGGATTACTTCATCGACACCGGCATGACGAAAAAGGCGGTGTCGAAGCTCGTGGAGGTCGGGGATTTTGTCACGCGCTACTCGCCATTGTTAGAGCTCGGGGATTGTGTCAACGTGAAGTCGCTGGATAACCGGGCCTCGGTCTTCGTGCTGATTGAAACGCTGCGCACGCTGAAAAAATCCAAAACCAAGCCGGCCTATGATTTTCATGCGGTGTTCACGGTGCAGGAAGAAGTCGGCTTGCGTGGCGCACAGACGTCCGCCTTGCAGATCCAGCCGGATTTCAGTTTGGGTTTGGACACCACGATTGCCTATGACGTTCCTGGCTCCACGCCGCAGGAGCGCTGCACCGCGCTGGGTGAGGGGGCCGCGATCAAGTTGATGGACGCCTCGGTGATCTGTGATTACCGGATGATTGAGTTCATGAAGGCCACCGCCAAGCGCCACAAAATCAATTGGCAACCCGAAATCCTCAGCGCGGGCGGCACTGACACCGGCAACCTCCAGCGCATGGTCAGCGGCGGGTCCATCGCCGGCGCGGTTTCCGTGCCCACCCGCCACATCCATCAAAGCATCGAGTCCTGCCATAAGGACGACCTCGCCGCCTGCATCCTGCTATTGGCCGCCTGCGTCTGCGACCTCGATCAACACGATTGGAAGTTCTAACAGGGGAAACGCCGCGATTTTCCTTTTCCCACCTAGACTGCGAGCACGCTTTCGATCAACAAGGTTCATTTTATGATCAACACCCGCAAATCATGAGTTCATCTGCTTTTGTGCTGGGTGGTCACTACGCTCACGATTTCATCATCAAGGAATTGAAGGTTGGGAATTCTGGTGGTATTCGTGTTTCCACCAATTCCGGGTCAAAGGTTACACGAGTGGTGTTATTTTCCACTTCGGAGCAGGAATATAATCCACAAGAAAATCCTTATCGTGATTATGCGGTCGGTTCGATACTCACATACACTGGAACTGGAAAAATCGGGCACCAAAATCTTACGGGTCAGAACCTAAGGCTGACACAGCAGGAGTGTGGCTATTTCCCAATTTACGTTTTCTCACTCATCCATCACCGCAAGTCCGCCGGGTCACCAAACAAGCGGTGGATGTTTTCAGGGATCTACAAATACTTGGATCATTCGCTTGGAAACCAGTCAGATCTGTTAGGCTCGGATCGTAACGCATGGATTTTCAAGCTCCTACGGCTTGATATTCATGAAGCGGATCCTGAGATGGAAGCGAGTATCATACATGCCATAGCACAGGCTTATGCCGATCCAACACTCAGTGCCAAAGCGATACTCGGAGAAGTCTCAGGCTTTATGGCAAAGGACATCCTGGAGACGGTGGGAAAAATGAATGGACTGGAACCGTCCGCCTTTGAGTGTTTTGTGAGAAATGCACTGATCGCATCACATTTTCGAGAAGTCAGAGTGACGAAGAAATCCTCTGATGGTGGTGTCGATGTGATTGCACGAATGCCGTTGTCACTATGGCCGGTAGAAACGCAAATTATTCAAGTGCAAGCGAAGCGCTGGCTGCGTCCGGTTGGACGTCGTGAAGTGGCGGAACTTCGAGGCAGTCTTCTTCCGCGCGCTCTTGGTGTTTTGATTACTACGGGTAATTACGCCCGATCTGCCATAGTTGAAGCAGATCGGCCAAATTTGCTTCCTATTTCATTGATAGACGGGCATAAATTTGCCACTGTGACCATGAGACTAAATTTGGCCGTTGCCTAAATTACAAACATTCCACTCATATGTCAGAAAACACATTATCCCAGGTTTTGCTTTACGGAGAACAAATGAAGAATATTCACGACGCATTGTTATCC
>CAIYYV010000214.1 GCA_903930425.1 Akkermansiaceae bacterium
GCTCCAGATTGTCCTCGTTGCAGACAGCGCCTTCTATCAGGCAGACGGCAACCCCTTCCGGGTATTCCTTGCAATCCACAATCGGGCTGTAAACGATTTCCACCTTGCCCGCGAGCTCAATGAGGAATTCGTCGAGGTCGAGAAACGACATGTGGCAGCCGGCACAGCCACCTAACCAGACCGTGGCAATTTTTATACGCTCCATTGTTTTTTCTCCCGTGCGTTGACGATAAACTCGAGTTTTGACCGATCGCGTTGCATTTCCGCGGCAGTCGACCCTTGGTGGAAAAGCGCGCCGGTCGGGCAGGCGAGGACGCACTTGCCGCATTGGGTGCACGTCTTGGAGTCACCCCATGCATCATCCAGATCCGTGATGATCTTCGATCTGCCACCGCGACCCGAAACGTTTTTGGTGCCGGCCCCCTCGATGTGCCAGCAGGCGCGCACGCACCGCGTGCAAAGAACGCAGCGGTTGTGGTCCATGCCAAACAAGCGGTGACTGGCATCGACCTCCCACTGCGGATAACAATAATCATACCGCACATGGTCCATGCCTTGCTGATAGGCGAGCGCCTGAAGCTCACAATGGCCATTGGCAACACAGACCGCGCAGACGTGATTGCGCTCGGCAAAAAGCAACTCGAGTGTCATGCGGCGGTATTTCTGCAAACGATCGCTGTCCGTCGTGACCTCCATCCCCTCCCGAACCCGCGTGGTGCAAGCCGACATGAGCTTCGGGTTTCCCGCGATTTCCACAAGGCACAAACGGCAGGCACCCACATCGTAAACCCCCTCAAGATGACAGAGCGTGGGGATCTTGACTCCCGCCTCATCCGCAGCTTGCAACACCGTCGCGCTTTCCTCGGCACTGATCAGTTTTCCGTCAATCGTCAGGGTTTTGGCAGCCATGAGTAATGGGTGTTAGATTGCCGGGGTGACCGGGGATGCAGCAGTGTCATGACCGGCGGCGTTTGGATCAGCGGCCTCGTCCTGGAGGAGTTCTTCATATTCGTGACGGAAGAAACGAAGTGTGCTCACGACCGGGTTCGGCGCGGTTTGGCCGAGACCGCACAGGCTGGTGTGCTTCACCATGTCGCAAAGATCCTCGAGTTTCGCGAGATCGCGCGCGGTCGCCTTCCGGGCGAGGATTTTTTCTAACAAATGGTGCATCTGCACGGTTCCGGCGCGGCAGGGGATGCATTTGCCGCACGACTCGTCCATGCAGAATTCCATGAAGAATCTGGCGACATCGACCATGCGGGTGGAGTCATCCATGACGATCATGCCGCCTGAGCCCATGATCGAGCCGAGGGTCGTGAGCGATTCGTAATCGACCGGGATATCGAGGTGTTGGGCAGGGATGCAACCGCCGGACGGGCCGCCGGTTTGGACGGCTTTGATTTGGCGGCCGTCGGGAGCGCCGCCGCCCATGGTTTCGACGATGGTGCGGAGCGGGGTTCCCATGGGCACCTCGATGAGTCCGGTGTTCTGGATTTTACCGGCGAGGGCGAAAACCTTGGTGCCCTTGCTGCGCAGCGTGCCGATGCCGGCAAACCACTCAGCCCCGTGACGGAGGATGGGCGCGATGTTCGCGAGCGTCTCCACATTGTTGATCAAGGTGGGGCATCCCCAAAGACCACTCTCGGCAGGAAATGGCGGACGCGGACGCGGCGTGCCCCGCTTGCCCTCAACGGAAGCCATGAGCGCGGTCTCCTCACCACACACAAACGCGCCGGCCCCGATGCGCAAATCGATATTGAAATTGAACGGCGATTCAAAGATGCCGCTGCCGAGAATGCCGAGGCGTTTGGCCTGCTTGATCGCGGTTTGCAAGCGGCTGATCGCGAGGGGATACTCGGCCCGAACATAAATGAATCCCTGATCGGCACCCACCGCATAGGCGGCGATGGCCATGCCCTCAAGGATGCTGTGAGGATCACTCTCGAGAACACTCCGGTCCATGAACGCACCCGGATCCCCTTCGTCCGCATTGCAGATGATGTATTTTTTTGCCCCCGGAGATTTGGCAACCGTGCCCCATTTGAGACCCGTCGGAAAACCTGCCCCACCGCGCCCGCGCAGACCACTGCTCACCAGCGTCTCAACCACGCCCTTGGGATCGAGCTCAGTGAGCGCGTTGAGCAAGGCGGTGTAGCCATCGACCGCGATGTAGGCCTCGATCCGTTCCGGGTCAATGAGACCGCTGTTTGCGAGGACAATCGATTGCTGCTGCGTGAAAAACGGCGATTGGGGATCCGCTTGTTCGAGAGCGCTCCGACCACCCTTGATCGCCGCGATGATCGACGGCGCGTTCTCAGCAGTGACATTGGTGTAGAGCGGACCGTCAGGATCCGCCTGAACTAACGGACCCGCACAACAAAGCTTCATGCAACCCACGCCGATGACCTCGACATCGTTGTGAAGACCCGCCTCGGCAAGCGCCTTTTCAAGCCGCTCCTTGATCCCCTTGGAATCTAACGACATGCACCCCGCCGCCATGCAACAACGCAGAACCATTTTTTTGCGGCCGGCGAGCTCACGCTCCTTGATTTGCTGGAGGTCGGCGTGGGTCATGGTGCCACCCACTTTCTCACATGCTGCAATGTGGATTCCGGGGTCTGGCGAGGAGTCACCACGTCATCATAAACGACGGCCGGCGCGATCCCGCAGGCACCGATGCAGCGCGCGGTGAGCAACGAAAGCTGCCGATCCGGTGTGGTGTCGCCCGCTTTGATATGCGCGTGCTCCTCGACCGCAGCGAGAATCTGGTTGGCTCCCTTGACATAACAGGCAGTGCCAAGACACACCACACAAGTGTGCGCACCCTGCGGCTTGAGCGTGAAAAAATGGTAAAAGGTGGCCACGCCATAGACGCGGCTCGCGGGCAATTTGAGCTGCCATGCCACATATCGCAGCACGTCATTTCCCAGAAATCCGAAGAGTTCCTGCGCCTTGTGCAGCATCTCAATGAGAGCGTCCTGCCGGTGCTGAGACTTCTTGATGTGCGCTTCAAGGATCTTGAAACGTTTGTCACTGGCTGAAATGGACTGATACATGGAAGTGCAAAAGTGCAATACAAACTGCCCCGCCACCGTCACAGGGGCTAGTCGTCAATTGTCAAACATGCAGCATATTCTCCGCCGCGCGGAGCTCAGGCGTCGTCGGTCCCGCCGATGAGTTGCGATTCCAGATCGATGCGTGCATTTTCAAAAGCTGCCGCATCCATCTTTCGCGGCAGGACGATGGCTTCACCAAAGGTCACCCGCACCCGGCTGAAGGGTTTGGGAATGACAAAACGATCCCAGGTTTTCAAGCGCCACGCAGAGGAAAAATGCACATGGATGGGAATCACAGGTGCCCCCGTGGCTTCCGCCAATTTGATCACGCCCGCTTGCACCACATAACGCGGTCCCCGTGGACCATCGGGTGTTAGACACACATCCAGTCCGTCCTCTAACGCATGCTTCAATCCCACAAGCGCGGCCACGGCGCGACGCGACGAAGACCCGCGAACCGCCCCAAGCCCGAAAACCGCCATCGCGCGCGCCACCATATCGCCGTCGCGACTCGCACTCGTGAGTGCGACGCATCGGCGCTGAGCACGGCAGAGTCGACTCCATGCCGCAGGCACGGAAAAAAATCGATTGTGCCAAAGCACATAAATCACCGGCGGCAATGCGGCCGTCGGTGAACCCACTCCGCATAGGTCGCGCACCTCAAGACGCACGGTGGCAGTGAACGCCTTCATCAACCCGCCAATCAGCCATCCCAACAGCGCGCTTTTGCGGTCTCCGCGGATTTCGTGGCGTTTGCGGCGACTCGTGGGGCGGCTCATGAGCCCAAGTCCTGAAGGGTGACGGATGTTTGTTCGCGGGTGCCCAAGAGATGGGCTTGGCGGATCACGCGCTCCGCTGAAGCTTCAAATCGATAGCTGTGGCAGTTCGGGCAGAGGGACGCCGCACTTCCGACGATGGAATCGCAACCCTCGCAAACTTTATAGCCGATGGGATTGGCGGCGATTTTAGCGGCGGTGGTGGCGCGATTCGGCGAGGTGGGTTCAGGCATGGTGGCGATCAAAAAAGCGGCACCGGAGGACCGGCCCGCTTATGATTTGAATTTCTGAAAGAGGAGGGGGCTTGGATCTCAAGCGGGGGGGGATCAGGCAATCGCCGCAAAAGCCTTTGCGGTCTTGCTCTTGAGGTTGGCGGCCTTGTTGGAATGGATCACATTGTGCTTGGCAGCCTTGTCCACGGCCGATGAAAACTCGGCACTCGCATGAGAAGCGGCGACTTTATCGCCTGTGGCAATGGCGCTGAGAGCTTTTTTGCGCAAGGTTTTCATGCGGCTTTTTTCCGCGCGGTTGCGCTCGGTCCGGACGAGGGTTTGGCGCGCGCGTTTGATCGAGGATTTGTGATTGGCCATGATAGTTGCTTGAAAAGGACGATTGCCCGGAGGCGGGCGGGAAAAAATAGGGATGACGCCACAGGTGTCAAGCTCATGTTTGGGACTTTCTCGCAGCGGGCGGGGTAGCGGCGGTTCCTGCAAGCCACCGGACCGTGTTGAGGCAAGTCCAAGGCCGCCCCATTATCGGGATTGGATGGATGCGCGGACGATGAAAACATCCGCGCCCCAACCGACGTGCCGGTAGAGATCCGCGACGTCCGCACTGGCCATCCGGATGCAACCGAAGGACGCAGGTTGGCCGAGTCGGCGTTCTTCAGGAGTGCCGTGGATGTAGATCGACCGGCGAAAGGCATTGCGATTACGAGACTCCGTGCCGCTGAGCCAGAGGATGCGTGTGACGACCGGGTCGCGTCCGGGAGCGTTCGGTCTGATGATTTCGCCGGTGGGGCGCCGATTTTTGAACACGCTGCCCAGGCGGCTGTTGCCGCCGATTTTTCGAGCGACTTGCAGGCGGCCGACGGGGGTGCAGTTGCTGCCCGGGCGGTCGCCCAAGCCAAACTTGGAAGTCGAAATCCGATACGACCTGAGTGGAGTGCCATCACGCACGAGGAGCATTTTTTGATCGTTCACGCTGACGATCATTTTGTGGTGGATGTCCCTGCCAAGGCGAGTGTCGCCGCAGCCGGTCAATCCGCAAAGCACCAACAGCCCAAGACCCGCAATCCCCAGGACCCGCGGTGTGAGAAATCCGATCATGATTCCATCACAGGGGGTTGCGATTCACCGTCTTCGGAGCGGCGACGGGACCGGATGCGAGCAGGCGCGAAATGGAAGCGAGCGACGTGTAGAAAAACCCGATCGGGAAAGGCAGAAGCAAAATCGCGGAGGCCGCATTGCCACGCATGGCGGCGTCGACGACGATGAAGAGGAAAAAGAAGCCGAAGAGGAGTTCCACGAATGGGGTGAGGGTGGTCATGGCCTTGTAACTGCTTTTTTTCCAATCCGGGCGATGGGATTGGCCGATGCCGTATTTCGGGGTACGGACGAAGGCGCTCTGGTGGTTGCAGAGGGCTTCGAGCACCGCCTTGGCATTGCTGATCGACATGCCAATTCCGAGCGCCAGCAGCAAGGGCAGGTAGGGGATTTCTTTCCACCAGTCACCGGGGCGTAGCGCCTTCTGGGCGACGAGGTAAAACACGATCACCGAAACCGATGAGAAAAAGAAGATAGGCACATTGATGATATAGTAGGTGAGAGCACCAAAGTCCGGCTGACATTGCTGATTCGGATAGATGAGGAAGCAAAGGCAGATCAATAACAGATAGGCAAAGTTGGAGGTGAGGTGGGCGGTGGCCTCCATTTTAATGAAAAGCGGCACCTTGCTGCGCCAAATGGCTGGCAGGACTTTTTTGCAAACCTGGATCGAGCCTTTGGTCCAACGGTGCTGCTGGCTTTTGAAGCCGTCCATATCCACCGGCAGTTCCGCGGGAGTTTCCACATCGTTGAGAAAGATGAAGTGCCAGCCATTGAGTTGGGCGCGATAGCTGAGATCCATATCCTCGGTGAGCGTGTCATGTTCCCACCCGCCGGCGTCGGCAATGCACGATTTGCGCCAAATGCCGCCGGTACCATTGAAGGTGAAAAAACGGCCGGACCGATTGCGCGCGGTTTGTTCCAACTCAAGATGGCCGTCGAGAAACATCGCTTGAATGCGGGTCAGCACATTGAAAGTCCGGTTCAGGTGACCCCAGCGGGTTTGGATCATGCCGATTTTTTCATCGGTGAAGAAATGGATCGTTTTCAGCAAGAGGTCCGGATTGGGGACGAAATCCGCATCCAAGATAAGCAGATACTCGCCTTTGGCGAAGCGGGTTCCATTTTCGAGCGCGCCGGCCTTGTAGCCGGTGCGGTCATCTCGATGGAGGTGTTCAGCGTCGAAGCCACGGGCTTGCAATCGAGCGATGCCCGCGCGACAGATGTCCACCGTTTCATCCGTCGAGTCATCCAATAACTGGATTTGCAGTTTGTCCTTCGGGTAATCGAGGGCCGCGACCGAATCGAGCAGGCGGTCCACCACATGCATTTCATTGAAGACCGGGAGTTGGACGGTCACCAAGGGCAGCTCTTGGAACCATTCCTTGGGGCTGGGGTGTTTGCGGGCGTGTTTGAGGTAGAGAAAAATGATGGTCAAACGATGAGAGCCGTAGCCGGCCAGACCGATCAAAACGAGGATATAGGAAGCATACCAAAGGGGTGAGGACCAGTCCATGAAAGTGTGGGTTGAAGAGGGTGAATGGTGCGAGTGTCCGTCCGAAAAAGAGGGGAAAAGCGCCCAAAAAGATGGCAAATGATTGATTTGGCCTTCTCGGTCGCCGCAGGCAAGCAGGATCCCGAAGCGGTGTCAAGCCTCGGCCCGACAATGTCGCGCTGGGCGAAGGGGATTGACGGGTTCAGGCTGGCATTCCTGTCAATCGAGCGGGCGTGGCGTGTTGCGTGATTTTTTTCAGGGAACCTTGCTGAGTTCTTTGTGCCGGAAGCAATCGGTGCTGTGATCGTTGACCATGCCGACCGCTTCCATGAATGCATGGCAAATGGTTGGCCCCACAAAACGGAACCCGCGTTGTTTGAGGTCCTGGCTCATCGCCTCCGACTGCGCGGTTTTCGGTGGAATCTCACACAGGGTCTTCCAGTGGTTTTGAATGGGAGTGCCGTCCACATATCTCCAGAGAAAGGCATCGAGCGATCCGCATTCCTCCAAAATCCCCAAAGTGCCGCGGGCGTTCTGAATCGCTGCTTCAATCTTCAAGCGGTTGCGCACAATACCCGGATCGGCCAGCAGGCGGCGGACGTCCCGCGATGTATACCTCGCGATTTTCTCACAGTCGAACTGGTGGAACACCTGCTGATAGTGGTCTCTTTTCCTCAAGATGGTCAACCAACTCAAACCGGCCTGCGCCCCTTCGAGAACGAGCATTTCAAAAAGCCGCCGATCGTCATGAACGGGAACTCCCCATTCCTCATCGTGATACGCCAGATACAGTGGATCGTTTCCACACCATCGACAGCGCGTCTTCATGAAGCGTCAACATTGAAATGAACCGTCGGCATCGCCATGCTATTTAGGCGCAAAAAAAGAAAATGGCAAATGGGTTCGCGCGGATTGGATCGTTGATGTCGCGGGTTCAGGAAGAGTGACCGGTGGTCGGTGATTGCGAAGAAGCGGGCTGAAGCCCGCGTTCCTCATGGTAGCGGCGGTCTGCGACCGTCGGAGAGAAAATGCGAACATCGAACATTCAACTTCGAACATCGAACGTCGAACCGAAGAGGGCGGAGATGCCACCCCAAGGAGCGCGGGGCGTCAGCCCGCATCTCTGCGCAGTCGTCTCGCCCGCGTCTCTGCAACCCGCAGGAAAACGGGCCAGGAGGGGAATTTTTTATTAAAAAATGTTGATTATTTTTGAAAAGTCCTCACCCTTTTTTTAGTTTTCCTTTCGTCGTGATGGTATACCCTTCGTTGCATCCATGGATTGGCCGAGTGCTCGTGTGGGCAGTGGTCGTATCACCCCCCTGGCTTGGGGCGGAAGTGCTTGAGCCGGGCATCAATCCGATTGTCCGGCTTGCGAGGGTTTTCAATCCTCAACTCGTTGATCTTGAGAATCAAATAGCATTTTCAGAGCGTCTGGTTGCCCGCTATGCGGAGCATTCGGAGCAGGCCTTGACGGTGGGCTTGGGTTACCGCGGTTGTCGGGGGGATTCGCAGGCGGCCGACCCGTGTGTGACCCTGGATTTGGGGTGTGAAATGCCCTTGGATACGGTGATCCTCGTGCCCGCCCAAAGGGAAATTTTTGGAGATGCGGGCATTTTTCCCAAGCGCTTCACGCTGGCGGTTTCCAACCGTGCGGATTTTGAGCCGCACACGGTTTTGTATGCCTCTGACCAGAGATCGTATCCGGCGTCCCTTGATGTTCCAGCGCTTTTCAAGGCCAATCAATCCGCCCGCTATGTCAAATTGACGGTCCAAGAGGGCCAGCACAAGCGCGCTCGGGATGTGTTCGGACTTTCGGAAATCGTCGTGATTTCGAAAGGGGATCCGGTGTCATTTGGAGCGAAGGTGAGTGTGGTGGGTGCTTTTGATCTTGCGGGGATTTGGTCGCCCGAAGCGCTGACGGATGCTCGCACGCCCTTTGGCATTTGGCACAGCAGCAGCAACATGAAGCGCGCCCTTGGCGATGCCGTCACGGTCACCGGTACCGACGAACCCCTCACTTGGACGGTGCGTCTGGATGCCCCCGCGCCGCTCGATCGGATCGTCCTTTTTCCCTATCAGGAAAACGCCCCGTTTGAGGTGTCGGTTTTTCCAGAGGTCATGACGATAGCGCTTGAGGCCGATGACGGTGCGGCGTTTGGGTCCGTGTTGGAATGGAAGAACCCGCTGCCCGGAATGAACCACATGACTCCCATGGTGATTCCCCTGCACGGAAAACCCGCGCGGTCCGTTCGCGTCACCGCCACCCGTTCATCGGCCGTGGGGGATCGGAAACTTTATGCTCTATCAGAAATTGAAATTTGGTCCCGAGGGAAAAACCTTGCCGATTCCCGGGTGGTCACTCGTGGGTATGGCGGGGTGTTGTCCACGGTCACTTGTCTGACGGATGGTTACAGTTCCGAGAAAAAAATCATTCCGGTGGCGAATTGGTTGCATCAACTTCGCGAGCGCGACCGGATTGAGCGTGATTTGTTGCAGATGAGGATGGTGCAGCAACAAGCGGCTTCTAACAGCGAGTTGAACGCCATTTGGGGGGCCTCCATGATGTTAGGGCTCACGTTTTTGATACCGGTGTTTTTTGTTGAGCGTCGGCGCCTGATCACCAAGCGTCGGCTCGACCAGATTCGGAAGCGCATTTCGGCGGATCTACATGATGACATTGGCAGCAATCTGGGGAGCCTATCGCTGATTGCGCGGTCGGCGCACAAGCAGTTGGTGAAGCAGCAAGGGCCGGACGAGGTGGTCGCTGACCTTGTTGAAATGGAGTCCATTGCCCGGGAAAGTTCGCTGGCCATGAGGGACATCGTCTGGCTGATGGAACGCCAGCAGGATTCCATTGGTGATTTGGTTCAGCGCCTTCGTGAGACCGCGGGGCGGCTGCTTCGCGAGATCCCGTTCACGCTCGACTGTGAATCGACCCGGATGGCGTCGAAGCTCTCGCTCGAGGCCAAGCGCAACCTATTTCTTTTTGTGAAAGAATCGATTCACAACATCCTGAAGCATGCGCGGGCGAGTCACGTGTCGATTCGTTTGTGGGACGCGGGTTCCCAGTTGGTCCTTGAGGTGGCGGACAACGGGATTGGCATTCCCGTGAACGAGGATGCAAAACCCGTTGCCGTCCGCAAACTGGAAAGCCGCGCGTGTTTGCTGGGTGGTCAATTGCAGATTTCGTCCTCCA
>CAIYYV010000215.1 GCA_903930425.1 Akkermansiaceae bacterium
CACCGTGGTGCGAGTGGTGCCCATGTGACCGGGCATCTTTTGGTTTTTCCAAACACGACCCGGAGTGGAACGACAACCGATGGCACCCGTCCGGCGGTGCATCATGGACCCGTGAGTCATTTTGAGGCCACCGAATCCGTGACGCTTCACGGCCCCTTGAAATCCCTTGCCCTTGGACTTGGCGATCACGTCCACCCACTGGCCGACCGTGAAAATCTCAAGACCCGGATGCGTTTCCGGCACCGCAGCGCCCGGGGCAAACCGAAACTCCTGAAGAAACCGCTTCGGCGTGGATCCCGCTTTTTTGAAACGACCCAGATCCGGCTTGTTGACGCGCTGTTCCTTCTGGTCAGCAAATCCGATTTGCACAGCACTGTAACCCTCCTTTTCAGGGGTCTTCACCTGAAGGACGGTGTTGCCCGACACATCAATGACAGTGACGGGTATCATAATGCCGGCCTGTTGATCGAACAGACGCGTCATTCCAAGTTTTTTTCCGAGGAGACCGAGAGACATGGCGGTGAAGAGATTTGAGATTTGAAAATTGAAATTTGAGATTCGGCGCGGGATGCACCGTTAGATGCGGATGGTGATGTCCACCCCGGCCGGAAGATTGAGCTTCTTGAGCTCGTCCACCGTGCGCGCCGTCGGATCCACAATGTCTAACAGACGCTTGTGAGTGCGGATTTCAAATTGTTCCGCGGACTTTTTATTGACGTGCACCGACCGATTGACGCTGAACTTTTCGATGCGGGTGGGCAGCGGGATGGGACCGGCGACGCGGGCACCGGTGCGTTTCGCGGTCTCCACGATTTCTTGGGCGGAGCGATCGATCGCACGATGGTCGAAGGCGCGCAGGCGGATGCGGATTTTCTGATGTTCCATGATGACGGGAGTGGGGCGGTTGAGGAGGTGAATGAGGAGGGCGGGCCATCAACCGATGCGGTCGCTGACGATTTCTTCAAGAATACTGACAGGAACGGGTTCGAAGTGCGAGGGAGTCATGGCATAAGACGCCCGACCCGAAGAAAGGGTGCGCACCGCCGTCGCGTAACCGAACATTTCTTTGAGCGGCACATGGGCGTGCACAATCGAGAGATTTTCCTTGGATTCGGTGTTTTGGATGTGACCGCGGCGGCGGCTCAAATCCCCCATCACATCCCCCTGGTAATCTTCCGGCGTGGAAACCTCCACGGCCATGATCGGCTCCAATAAAACGGACTTGGCCTTTTTAAAGCCATCCTTCATCGCGAAAATGGCCGCCATGGCAAAGGCATTTTCGTTCGAATCCACATCGTGATACGAGCCATCGAGAAGCGTGACATGCACGTCAATCACCGGATAGCCGGCAATGATTCCGTTCGTCATCGACTCGGTGACGCCCTTGCAAACAGCACTGATGTATTCCTTGGGGATCGCCCCACCGACGATCTTGTTTTCAATCGTGAGGCCCTTGCCTTTTTCATGAGGCTTGATGGAGAGAATGACGTGACCATATTGGCCGCGACCGCCGGATTGCTTGACGAGTTTACCCTCGCCACGGGCCGCGCGGGTGATGGTTTCGCGGTAAGCGATTTGCGGCGCGCCGGTGTTGGCACCCACCTTGAATTCGCGGCGGAGTCGATCGACAATGATTTCCAAATGCAACTCACCCATGCCGGAAATGATGGTTTGCCCGGTCTCCTCATCGGTCTTGACCACGAATGTCGGGTCCTCTTCGGACAGCCGGTTGAGCGCAATCGCCAGCTTCTCTTGATCGAGCTTGGTCTTCGGTTCCACGGCCATGGAAATGACCGGCTCCGGAAATGTGGGCGGCTCCAGAAGCACATCGTGCTTGTCGGCGGCCAGGGTGTCCCCGGTGGTGATGTTCTTGAGCCCGACCATCGCTGCAATGTCACCGGCATAACAAGCGTCAATGTCTTTGTGCTCGTTCGCCTGAATCTGAATCAAGCGACCCACCCGCTCAGATCGACGCGTGCGCGGGTTGTAAACCGTGTCGCCCTTCTTGACGATCCCCGAATACACCCGGAAAAAAATCAACTTGCCGACATATTTGTCCGCCCAAAGCTTGAACGCCAACGCCACGAATTTCTCGTGGTCGGAAGTGATCACCTTGATTTTGACCTCCTCGTTCGCAGGGTCCATCCCAATGGCCGGCGGAATATCGAGCGGACTGGGCAAGTAATCGACGACCGCGTCTAGCAGGTATTGGATGCCCTTATTCTTGAAGGCGGACCCGCCCGCCACGGGGATCAAACGATTCGCAATCGTCGCACGACGAATGCCCTGCTTGAGATCCTCAAGAGAAATCGACTGCTCGTGAACAAACTGGTCCGCAATCGCATCATCCACATCGGCCACGGCGTGAATCAGATCATCATACGCCTGCTTCCCAATCGCCACCAAATCCCCCTCCAACTCCTCAACCAGATAGGTGGAGCCAAAGGTGTCATCATCACAAAAATACACGGCCTTTTGATTGACCACGTCAATCTGGCCGATGAGGCGGTCTTCCGACCCGATCGGAATCAAAATGCGAACCGCATTCGCTCCGAGCTTCTCCTTCACCTCGTTGAAAACACGATCAAAATCGGCACCGGTGCGATCCATTTTATTGACGAAAACCAGGCGCGGCACGTGATATTTGCTGGCTTGGCGCCAGACGGTTTCCGACTGCGGTTGCACTCCGGCGACCGCACAAAACACGACGATGGCACCATCTAACACCCGAAGCGATCGCTCAACTTCGGCGGTGAAATCCACATGCCCGGGAGTGTCAATGATGTTCACCCGCTGTTTTTGCTCGGGGAAAAGCTTCGTCATGCCCACCTCGACACGCTGCCACCACTCGGTGGTCACGGCCGCAGAGGTGATGGTGATGCCGCGCTCGCGCTCCGGCTCCATCCAATCCGTCGTCGCTCCGCCGTCATGCACCTCACCGATTTTGTGAATCATGCCGGTGTAAAACAAAATCCGCTCGGTGAGCGTCGTCTTCCCCGCATCAATATGCGCCGCAATCCCGATATTCCGGGTGC